>CAZPWU010000153.1:0-5990 GCA_964590325.1 uncultured Anaerolineaceae bacterium
ACACGCTTATATCCCGGCTGCGTACCAACAAGAAGCGCTTTAAGGGGATTATTGCCGACATCTCCGGCCTGGAGTTCCGCGAGATCACCGACCCCGAAGGAGAGTGCGCCACCCTGCTGACTGTATTCCTGCCCAGCGAGGCGGTCGCTCGCAAGTTAGCCAGGGACCTGGGCACCAAAGTGGTAGCTGACTCCGGCTGGCACGTCTATAATAATATGGAGCAGATATTAGAGAAACGCACCATCACCCCCGAAGGATGTCCTTATACCTGCCCCTATTACAAAGGCGGTGAAGTAAAATACTGGAAGGGCATGCTACTGCAGACCGACGCCCTGCTGGCACGCGCCATCAACATCGGCATTGGCGTGTCCGACCCGGGCCTGGGCTCGGCGTTCGGCGTGACCATCCGGGATAGCTTTGACACCATCGATGCCAAAGCCGCCGAGTTCCGCCGGGTTGCGTTGCAGTATCTATAAGAAATAACAAACTACGTGGGAAAGTCGTTCTGAATGAGCAACACGAAACAGAGGCCGCGTCCGAGGGTTGGCTTACTCTTGCTGACCGCCGAATGGTTCACCCGGATCGGCGCCAGCCAGGGCTCCTTCAGGCGCCTGCCGGAGCTGCTCAATGCGGACGCCGCACAGATCGCAGCAGCCCTCAGCGCCGAGCTTGACGTGGTCAACCCCGGGGTGCTGGCGACCCGCGCGCAGGTAGGCCAGGCGGTTGAGCTGTTCCACCGCCAGGCGGTCGACCTGGTCATCGCCTGCCAGGTCACCTGGGGTGAGGATCGGCTGGTCATCGACGCCGTGCAGAAGCTGCCCACCACACCGCTGCTCTTATGGTGCTATTCCCCATTCGTGCGCCTGCCGGAACCGATGACGATGGTCGACCTGTTCCAGGCCAGCGGTCCGGTCGGCACACTCCAGGCCAGCGCCCCCCTCAAGCGGCTGGGTATACCGTTCGGTTTCGCCTTCGGCTCTTTCCAGGATCCGGCTGCCATCCGCCGCATCGTCAGCTTCAGCAAGGCCGCCAAACTGGCACAAGACCTGAAGCGCACCACCATCGGCGTCCTGCCCTACCGCTGCGACCAGATGACCGGCACCTACGTCGATGAGTTCCGTCTCAAGAAGGAGATCGGCCCGGAGCTCAAGTACATCTCGACATTCGATTACCGCACGATTTGTGAGCACATCCCCGATGACCAGGTCGAGGCCTTCGTCCGGGATTTGAAAGCCAGTTACCGCCTCGCACCGTCGGTCACCGCCGCCGGTCTGGCAAAATCCGCCCGCGCCTCGCTGGGCCTGGCAGAGCTGGTGCGGAAATATAACCTGGACGCTGTGGCGATCGAGGATGTTGGCGAGGAGCTGCACCGCATGATAGGCTTGCGGCCCTGCCTGTATGTGCCGGAGCTGTTCGAGCGGGCTGTCGTCAGCATGGAAGCTGAGGTGGGCGGTGCCGTTGCCCTGCTGATGCTCAAGGGGCTGGCAGGTGCGGCACCCATGTACACCGAGATATTTACCTTCGACCCGGAGCAGAACAGCGTCTTGATGGGCCACGCCGGTATTCACGATATCACCCTGGCTGAGAGTAAAGATGAGGTCCTGCTCGAGCCCGATGGCGAGTATGTCGAATCCGAGCCCGATTCCTGCTGGATGCGTTTCCAGGCCAAACCCGGACACGTCACGCTCCTGAGCGTCTTCTGCGACGTTGAGCGCTTTAAGCTGGTGATCTCTTCGGGCGAGTGCCTGCCCGGTAACCCGGATCGGCTCATCTCACCCCACGCCTGCGTCAGGATTCCTGTACCGCTGGCTGACTTCTTCGAGAAAGCCGTCCGCACGGGCATGACCCAGCACTGGGCGCTCGTCCACGCCGACGTGGTCGATGAGCTGCATGCTCTGGCTGACATATTAGGCCTGGAGAAGGTGGTAATTTAATGAAAACCTTCAGAAATTCACCCCACCCCCGGCCCCGCCCCTCAAGGGGCGGGGAGAAAAAATGCATTCCCCCTTCCCTGGGGAAGGGGGTAGGGGGATGGGGTGTGAAACGATTACCGAAAGCTTTCTTTTAATCAACAGGAGGCATGATAATGGATCGTATTAAAGCCGGTATCATTGGCATGGGCTATATCGGCGTCAGCCACCTGGAGGCCATCCGCCGTATCGGCTTTACCGAGCTGGTTGCTGTCGCTGATGTCAACATCGACCTGGCCCGTAAAAAAGCCGACGAATATAGCATCTCTAAATGCTACCCCAGCGTCGAAGAGCTGCTCGCTGACCCGGAGATCGATGTGGTGCACAACTGCACCCCCAACAACCTGCACCTGGAGGTCAACCTTAAGATCATCCAGTCCGGCAAGCACATCTTCTCCGAAAAGCCCCTGGGGCGCACCAGTGACGAATCAGCCCAGATGCTGGCACTGTTAGCCCGGCATCCCGGAATCGTCCACGGCGTCAACTACAATTACCGCATGAATCCGCTGGTGCAGGAGATGAAGCACAAGGTGCGCAAGGGAGAGATCGGGTCACCCAGGCTGGTGCATGGCTCTTACCTGCAGGACTGGCTGCTCTTCGAGACCGACTACAACTGGCGCATCGAGCCCGAGGTCAGCGGCCCATCGCGCTGCATCGCCGACATCGGCTCGCACTGGATGGACGCCGTTCAGACCGTCACCGACGCCAAGATCACCGATGTGTGCGCAGACTTAGTCACCGTGCTGCCGGTCAGGATGAAGCCCAAGACCCAGGTGGAGACTTTCGCCGTGAATATCTCCGCTGAATATGAAGAGAAAGAGGTCAAGACCGAGGACTACGGCGCGGTGCTGTTCAAGATGGATAACGGCGCCCACGGCGTGTTCTATGTCTCGGAGGTCAGCCCTGGGCGGAAGTGCTATTTTAATTTCGAGATCGACGGGGCACTGGCCTCCATATACTGGAACCAGGAGACCGCCGACGCGATGTGGATGGGCTTCCGCGACCGCGACAACGCCCAGGTGATGCGCAACCCCAACCTGATGGACCCGGCGGCGCGTCCGTACACCTACCTGGCTGCGGGTCACCCCGAGGGCTGGAATGACGCTATGCGCAACAACGTCTTCAGCTTCTACAAGTTCATCCAGGATGGTAAGGTGATGGGCAAAGACCCGTGTGACTTCGCCACCTTCGAGGAGGGTCACTATCTGGACAAGCTCGTTGAAGCGATCTTGAAGAGCAGTACCAACCGTTCCTGGGTAAAGGTGGTGTAAATAAATTAAGGAGTTTCAGCCATGGAAAAATTCGGATATCGTTTCTCGTTCGGTCCCTGGAACATCCACGAGGGCGCCGACCCCTTCGGGCCTCCCGTGCGCCCACCGTATACCTTCGACCAGAAGCTGTCGGTTTACACCGAGCTGGGCTTCGACGCGGTCCAGTTCCACGACGACGACGCCGTGCCGGACCTGGACAGCCTCTCACCGGCCCAGATCCACGCCGCGGCCAATGCCATGGGACGAAAGCTCTCCGACCACGGCCTGGTCGCCGAGTTCGTCGCCCCGCGCCTGTGGGAGAGCCCGATGACGATCGATGGTGCCTACACCGCCAACGACCCCAAGGCACGCGCCTACGCCATCGACCGCTCGAAAAAAGCCGCCGATATCGCCCACGAGCTGGGCACCGACCTGATGGTGCTGTGGCTGGCGCGCGAGGGCACCTACCTGCGCGAGTCCAAGGATGTCGGCCGCGCCACTGCCCAGCTCTTGGAAGCTGTCAATACCATCCTGGACTACGCCCCCGGGCTGCGCATCGCCATCGAGCCCAAACCCAACGAGCCGATGGACCTGGCTTACATCCCCACCATGGGGCACGCTCTGGCGCTGGGCTTCCAATCCAAAGACCCCAAGCGGGTGGGCGTGCTGATGGAATCGGCCCACAGCATCCTGGCAGGTCTCGACCCGTCCGACGAGATCGGCTTTGCCATGGCCTTCGGCAAGCTGTGGAGCGTGCACCTGAACGACCAGAACGGCCTCAAGTTCGACCAGGACCGTTCCTTCGGGGCAGTTGACCTGCGCCGGGCTTTCAATGAGGTGCGCGTGCTGGATAACAACCGCTTCTGGGAGGTCGGCATGGTCGGCCTGGACGTCAAAGCCATCCGCACCCAACCCGCCGATGTGGCGACCAAGCACCTGCGCAACAGTCTGCACTTGTTCCTGCACCTGGTCGAGCTGGTCCGCTCTCTCGACCGCCAGGCGGTCGACCGCCTGATCGCCGTGCGCGATTATGAAGAGCTGGATTGGCTGCTCATCAGCCATCTGATGGGCCTTTCGTAAAGGATAAACCATGAACTCAAGAGAGAGGATCCTAGCCGCCTGGAACGGGCGGCACCATGACCAGGTCCCGCTGACGGCATGGTGTTTCGGTATCCAACCCCCTTCCCAACTGCGCTGGCAGCGCCACGGCAAGGAGATCACACACTGGTATTCCCTGCGCATGGAGCACATCCACACCCTGCCCGAGCCATGGGAGCTGGAGGACGATTTTGCGCGTGTACTGGCCTGGCAGTCCTTGGGGGTCGACGACATCCTGGACGTATCCGTTCCCTGGGCTGTAGACCCGCAGGTCACCTGGGAAGATTCCAAAACCCCTCCGGATAAAGACCAGCCCTTGCCGGTCCTGGTCCGGGAATATCACACCCCTTCCGGTAATCTGCGGCATGCTGTCCGCCAGACTGACGAGAAACACGGCCCGGGGTGGGTGGTCCAGCCCGGGTACGTTCCGCTCTTCGAGGACCTCAACCTGCCGCGTGCCGTCAAACACGCCGTGAGCAGCCCGTCAGAAGTGCCGGTTGTAAAGCATCTATACTGCCCGCCGGATGCGCAGGCTAAAGAGTGGTTCGCGAAACGTATGCAGGCGGTTAAAGATTTCGCCGACCGGAACCAGGTCCCCGTCCAGGCCTGGTCGGCGTTCGGGATGGATGGCGTCGTCTGGCTGACCGGCCCGCAGGGGGCGGTGTTGATGGCCATGGATTCCCCACAGGCCTTCGGGCAGCTTGTGGACATCGTCGCCGAGGCCGACTACGGGCGCACGGAGCTGGCAGCCTCGTCACCGGGCGTGGACATGGTCATCCAGCGCGGCTGGTACTGGTCCACCAACTTCTGGTCACCTAAGCTCTTCGATCTTTATGTCTACCCCCACCTGGCTGAGCTGGCCTCCCTGGCCCACCGCCAGGGCAAGAAGCTCGGCTATGTGATGACCACCGGCGTGGCAAAGCTTGGCCCCCGCTTGGCCGACGCCGGCGTGGATGTGCTTTATTACGTCGACCCTATCCAGGACCATATCTCGCTGGAGGATGCCCGTGACCAGCTTGCAACCCGCATGACACTGGTCGGCGGTACCAACGCCCTCAGCTTGACCTCGAGCGACCGCGCCCGCATCCGGGATGAGGTGCGCCACGCCATCCAGGTGCTCGGGCCGACGAACCGCTTCATCCTGGCCCCGGTCGACGCCCTCTTCCCGGATACTCCCTGGGATGGCGTCTCGACCTTGATCGATGCCTGGCGCTCCACCCGCGGGAGGTGGTAAATGACCTCCCCAGAAGTCCTCTCCATCGGCAATATGCTTGTCGAGGTCATGCGCACCGGCCTGGACCAGCCCCTCGACCGGCCCGGGACATTCGTCGGTCCGTTCCCCAGCGGCGATACCCCCATCTACATCGACACCGTCGCTCGCCTGGGACACCAAGCTGGCTTCATCGGCGCAGTCGGCGCGGACGATTTCGGCGCCTGCCTGCTGGACCGCTTTCGCAGGGACGGCGTCGACACTTCCGGCGTGGTCACCCTGCCCGGCTACACCACCGGCGTCGCCTTCGTCGCTTATTTCAGCGGTGGCGGCCGCAAGTTCATCTACCACTGGCGCCATGCCGCGGCGGGTATGCTGGCGCCGGAGCATGTCAGGCCCGAATATTTCAAGGATACCCGATGGCTGCATATCACCGGCTGCAACCTGGCAGTGGACGAATCG
>CAZPWU010000154.1:0-5920 GCA_964590325.1 uncultured Anaerolineaceae bacterium
ATAGGGCTCGAACCTACGACCTCTGCTATGTCAAAGCAGTGCTCTAACCAACTGAGCTAACCGCCCGTGTGCGAGGCATTATACACACTAGCGGGAAAATTAGCAAGCAGAAATTAAAAAGATCGCCGGAGCAATCTTTTTGCCAGCCCTCAAGCTGTTTTCCCTGGCTTTATAGCTATCCTGCTATTCTAGCGATTTGCTAGATATTTGCCAGCTTATATGGATCGCTCCGGCGTATTCAGATGTTACTCAATGTCATCTTAGCATTTGTCATAACTGATTATCATGTGTCATTTGTCATGAGATTTATATGATTTTTGTCACCCCACGGAGACCATCGGTAATTACTCACCCAGCGCGCCGATCTGAAAGGCCCGAGACACCAGGTTGGCGAATTCAATCACATCCGGTTCATTCGGGAACAGGCTTGTCAGTCGTGAAGCGTGCTGGACGACCATATAAGGTGCGGAACTGGCTCCCCAGGGGCTGTGGCGCAAGATCTCGGCATATTGGGCGGTGACCACCGATAGCTGATAGTATGGGGAGGCATTCTCAAAAGTTTCAGCCATGTCCCAGGTGTTAAAGTTTCCGTTAATCTCCTGCACCTGGCGGGTCTGCGGGTCCTCCCAACGTAGCTGGACGGTGGCGATCCGACCCTGCGAATTGGGCTTGAACTGCACGGCGTACAGGGCGGTGGCGCTGTGGCCGGCACCGATCTCACCGGCGTCCACAGCATCGTTGCGGAAATCCTGGTCAGCAACGGCGCGGTTCTCGTAACCGATCAGGCGGTAGCGGTAGACGATATCAGGGTTGAAGTCCACCTGCACCTTGGCATTCAGGGCGATGACCTGCATGGTAGAGGTCAAGTTTTCCACGAACAGTTTCCTGGCCTCCTCGGGGGTATCCATGTAAGCGTAATTGCCATTACCGTTGTCAGCCAGTTGCTCCAGCAGCACGTCGTTGTAGTTGCCCATGCCGACACCGACGGTAGTCAGGGTGACGCCTTCATCAACGTAACCGCGCACCTCAGAAAGGATCGCTTTCGGGTCCGTCTGACCCACGTTGGCGACCCCGTCCGAGCACAGGATGACACGGTTGGTTGCACCCGAGCGGTAAGTCTGCATGGCGACCTGGTAGCCCAGACGCAACCCGGCTTCGACATTAGTGGTCTGCTCAGGGTGCAGGTCATAGATCGCGTTGGTTATGAGGTTGCGGTCGTTGGTCGGGTTGAGCAGCACGCGTGTGTTGGTGCTGTAGACCACGATCGCCACAGTGTCCTCCGGGTTGAGGCGGTCTACCAACATTTTCAACGATTGCTTGACCAGCTCCAGGCGGTTGTTCTCGCGCATTGAGCCAGAGACGTCGATCACGAAGGTGAGAGAAAGCGGCTTGCGCTGCCATTCTGGCACCCGGTAGCCCTGGATGCCGAAGCGCAGGATATAGGTATTGTCATAATGGAAAGGCGAGGGGGCACCGTCGGCGTAAATGCCGAAGGCGATGTTCTCAGGAGTGGGATAGCCCTGGTTGAAGTAGTTGACGAACTCCTCGACCCGGATGGCCTCGGCAGGAGGCTGGTTGCCGTCCTTGACGTAGCTGCGGGCGACCGCATAAGAAGCGGTGTCTACATCCAAGGCGAACGTAGAGAGATGATCTTCCGATGTATCTACAAAGGGATTGATGCCGTAGTTTTGAAAGGTGTTGTCGGAAGGGGTAGGTACGGTTCCAGGGAGCGGTAGAGAAGTCGGAGCCGGCTGCTGGGGTTGGACCAACACGGGCGCGGCGGTTGGGGCTGGTAAGCGTGGCTGGGCAGCCAGGGGTGCTGAGGTGGGAGCGGAGGCCCCCTGGGGAACGGCTACTACCGGTTTCTGCTCCTTGACCACCTCAACGGATTTGATGTCTGTATAGGGGGTGGCTCTTGCAGCGCAGGCAGTCAGCAGCAATGCGAACAAGATGATTATAACTGAGAGGGATTTGGTGTTCATGGGACATTCTCCTTTCGTCTGATTATCTTTGACAATCTCATGGTAGCACCGTAGCGGTTGACAAGCTTGATAAAGCATTGACAGTGGGTTGACAATATATTTTGGCCCTCACCCCACAACAGCTTTGCTGCTACGCCCCCAATATCGGCGGGGGATGGTAGTTAGCAGTTATAATCAACCCAATAACAATTGCAACCCCATTCCAAGAGGAGCCCTTATGACATCACCCTGGATCATGACCCCCTATGAGACGCTGGAAGCTCCCGCTGTGGCTGTGCTCTTCTATCATAATGTTTACGAAGAAGGCAAGCAGGGAGGCTTGGAATTTATCCAGCAAGGCACCCGTGTGGCCGGCAATGGTAACCTGCGCCTGGGATCTGCTCCTGAACAGTGGGCTGGACTACCCGGGCACGGACCACGGCGGATCGACCGCAAAACCAGGAGTATGCAGGTCGCCTGCCAGTATCCTGGGCAAGGAATCCGTTATGCAGTGAGACTGCAGCCGGAGGGCAACTCCTTGCGCCTGACCATCGACTTGCCCAAACCGTTACCCGCTGAACGGGTTGGCAAGACCAGTTTCAACCTGGAGCTGATGCCGGGTGCCGTCATGGGCAAGACTTACTTCCTCGACGCCACTTCCGGCATCTTCCCGCGCCAGTACAATTCCCCTTTTATCCCCGGCCCGCAGGGCAGTCTGGAACCGCAGCCTCTGGCAAGGGGTAAGAAGCTCACCATCACCCCCGAAGACTCCGCCACTCGCCTGGAGATCGAAGCCCTGCGCGGCGAGATTGTGCTACTGGATGGGCGTGGCTACACCCAGAACGGCTGGTTCATCACCCGCAGCCTGGTACCCGCTGAAGCGACACAGGGGGCTATTGAATGGCGCATAACCCCTACAATCGTTCCCGGCTGGATCCGTCCACCGGTGATTGGTTTCTCGCAGGTCGGTTATCACCTGCACCAGAAGAAAGTCGCGGCCATTGAGCTGGATGCACAGGTGATGCAGCCTGGTGAAGCCCGCCTGGTGCGCATCGATCCGACCGGGGAGCAAGTCGTAAAGGCGCAAAACCCCTCTTTATGGGGTGCTTACCTGTGTTATCACTACGCCCAGTTCGATTTCACTGAGGTGCGCCAGCCAGGGATGTATCGTATTGAATACGAGGGCCGATCCAGCGAAGTATTCCCTATCCATGAAGCGGTCTACAAGAGAGACGTCTGGCAGCCGACACTGGAAGGGTACTTCCCGGTGCAGATGTGCCATATGGAGGTTCGTGATGCCTACCGAGTCTGGCACGGCGCCTGTCACCTGGACGATGCCCTGCAGGCCCCAATAAACTACCACAATCCCATCGATGGTTACGTCCAATACGAGGTCACCGAGACTCCCTACGCACCGATGGAACACATCCCTCACCTGGATGTTGGCGGTTGGCACGACGCTGGCGATTACGACCTGGCAGCCGGCTCACAGGCTCACACCACCCACGTGTTGGCGCTGGTGCGCGAGACCTTCGGGATCGACTCCGACCAGACAACGGTGGAGAAGTCCAAACGGCAGGTGGTGATGCATGTACCCGATGGCGTACCCGATATCGTTCAGCAGGTGACGCACGGGGTAGAGAACCTGCTCTCGGGCTACCGTGCCGCCGGGCACAGCTTATCCGGTATCATCGAAAATTCGTTTCGTCAGTACGTCCACCTGGGTGAGCCTTCGTTGATCACCGACAACCGCGTCTCCTCCGGGCTGCCTGTTGGGCAGTCGGACGATCGCTGGGCTTTCACCACCCATGATACGGCCCTCGAGTACCAGGTGTGCGCCGCCCTGGCCGCGTCCAGCCGGGTACTGCGCGGTTGGGAGGAGGTGCTGGCGGATGAGTGCCTGGAGACAGCACGTAAAGCCTGGAAGTTCGAGCACAGCCATCCAGTGAAAACGGCGCGATCCTCGTACGTACCGGGCAGCCCAGAATTACAGGATGTCATCGCCACCGCTGAGCTGCTCATCACTACCGGCGAGGAGCCATACCGGCAAGCTTTATTGGCACAAGCGGACCGGATTGCGGATAATATCCAGGTGGCAGGCTGGGTCGCAGCGCGTGTCCTGGCATGGGTCAAGGATGCAGCCTTTGAAGCCAGTCTGCGTACGGCGGTCAAGGCTTATGGCAAGAAAGCCGCCGCCGAGGCGCAGCAAAATCCCTTTGGGGTGCCGTACCCCTCCGAAACCTGGCGCAAAGACGCGCCCGTCTGGGGTATCGCCTGGAGACTGCTCGAGCGCGCCGTGAACTTCTACTACCTGCACAAAGCCTTCCCCGACCTGGTGAGCCGCGATCTGGTCACAGATATCCTGGGCTATGTCCTGGGCTGCCACCCGGTCTCGAACGCCTCGCTGGTCTCTGGTGTAGGCGCTAAGTCGCTGACCATCGCCTACGGCATCAACCGCGCTGACTGGACCTACCAACCGGGCGGGGTGGTCTCGGGCCCAGCGCTGCTGCAGCCCAACTACCCTGAGCTGCTGGATCCATTCCCCTTTCTGTGGATGCAGAAAGAGTACGTCATCTCCGGCGCAGCTAACTACATCTTCATCGTATTGGCGGCGAATGAACTGATGAGGGAAGGAGAATAACTTACTTCTTTCTTCCTCTACGGAGAAGCGCCCAGGCTCCCAAGCCCATCAGGGCAAACGGACCCAGCACGAAGACAACCCAGATCGAGGCATTCACCAGGAAGCCGAAGAGGGAAACGAAGACGCGGACTGCGTGTTCCAGAGTGTAGGATAGATTCCAACCCATCCGTGGCGTGTAGGACCAGGCAGATGCTTTGGGGCGAAGCTGCACAGTAATATGAGAGTAATTGACCCAACCGCCCGGGCCGTAGCTGACCAATTCCCCCGTAACGCGTTCGCTGATGAGTGACCCTAAACCGAGCAGTGCTTTGCGCAGGTGGTTGAAGTTCCGTACTGGCACCGCCAGAACCAGGGTGGTGAACTTACGCCCGTCCTGAGCCCACGACTGTGAGCTGACCAGATAACCACCGTACTCGCTACCCAGATCTATGGCCTGGTCAGCCGCAGCATCGGTGTTGCAGACCTCGAACTCCAGGGTGGCGTTGTACACCACCTGGACCTGCTGAGGGGCCGGAGGCGGGCCTCCGGATGTTCGGGAGGGATACGAGGCGATGAGCTGTGGGGTCGAACCGGAGCAAGCTGCCGCACCCAGAGTCAACAGGATCAATAAGAGGTAAATGTGAGGTCGAAGCATAGCTCTTTCTCCTTTCCACGTTCGACCTTACTATCGCGCAGGAGAGGATAAAAGGCTTGATAGAGGATTGACAAAGGGTTGACAAAAAGTGGCTCATTAGGGGTTGCTGTGATGGATAATCAGATGTGTGGTGCCGATTAAGATTCGATATGATATGATAATAGTGGGTTAGGACCATGTTAACCGAAGACTATCTCCTCCGCATGATTAATCTGGCGCTGGCTGCATTGGTTCGAATCGTTGGGCTTAAAGCGACAGGGCAATATCGGGAGGCGCTCCAGGAGATCGACCAAACGCTTGGAGAAATGTTTGGCATGCGCGCCGACCTGATCAAAAGGTTGGATGACCGCGTATTACTGAACTCGCTGACTTTTCACGGGTTCCTCGACATCGAACGCATATCCATTGTGTCCGACATTTACAAAGAAGAAGGGGATATCCTGGCTTTGCAGGGCAGAACCAGTGAATGCTATTGGAGCTACCTGCGATCGCTCAATTTATCCATTGAGGTGGCATTGAATAGCGGCGCATCAGGGAATGTCGTCCTAGCCAACAACGGCGTAAACTCAATCCCCCTCGATATAAAAATCAAAACCCTTCTTCAGAAGCTGGAAGCTTATAATCTACCTCAGGAGACGCTCTATGCTCTGGCCAGCTACTACGAACAGGCAGGCGATACCACCA
>CAZPWU010000155.1:0-5873 GCA_964590325.1 uncultured Anaerolineaceae bacterium
CACATAGGCAATGCCATCGGCATTGCCAGACTGAAGCTCGAGCAGGCGCTGGGCGGGTTCCTTGGACGCCTTGATGATCATGGTATTTATCGTGGGGACGCCCCCCCAATAATTGGGATTGGCCACCAGGGTAATGTGATCGCCGTGCTGCCATTCCTTAAGCATGAGCGGGCCGGTGCCAATAGGGTTGGCGCCGATCTTGGTTGAATCACCGCCGGTTGAATCCAGCAAGGCTTTGGGCAGGATTTCATTGGAGGCGAAGGCCGCTTTGGCGGGGAAAGCAGGATCTGGAGCGCACAGGGTGAATTTTACAGTCAGTGCGTCCACGGCTTCGACGGACTTGAGTTCACCACCGTACGAGCAGTCCGCCGCTTCTAATTTTAAAGGCTGGAAGGCCGGTGTTGGCACTTCCGTAGGTGTGGGTACCAGGGTTGGAGTCGGCGTAGCGGCTGCCTGAGTCTGGCATCCAGCCAGGACCATGCTGAGCAGCAATAGCCCGGTCGTTACGATGTATAAAGTTTTGTGTTTCATCTATTTCTTCTCCTCTAAGTCAGATTGGGAATTTTATATCGATAGGATGTAGTTCGGGTTTCTCGACTTTTTATTGCGAATCTCGCACCTCCTTTCTGGATCTGAGTGTGGTCCCTTCCTTACGTCAGGGCAAGCTCTGAGGGGCGTTCTTTGCCCCGAAGGATCTGGATGCTTCGCTCGCAAAGGACGCTCGCTCAGCATAACATACCAGGGTTGATCATTTTGCGTGGCCCACGCAGTGTAACCAACTTTTTATAAAAAAATGGCGCCGTATGTCCTATGATTATACGTCAGGTGGAGTAAATGTCAAAGGCTTTCGGTAAAATAACCTTCAAGAAAGACATATAAAAGACGCAATTTATCCAATTATGATATGACACATGACACTTTTCCAGATGGTTTAACGAGGTATACTTATTATTGGCTTCGGAGGTTCAGTATGGCAGAAAAAGTATGGGAGACGATCAGGGTACGTCATTGCCATCATGTCGATAAAGAGGTCGGCCTGGAAGCGCAGGTAATCTATCCGGCGGAATGGCTGCCTGACGGACCGCCTCGGATTGTGGCTCACCGCTGTTCGCATGCATTCGCCTGCAACCTGGAGGGACGGCCTAGCTGTGTATGGGCTGGCACCAATCCGGCTTTTGATCCTTTCGCTGAAGCACTCGACTGATCTTGGATTTTTTATTTTATTGACGAGCCTTCTCGCAGCCTAGAGAAGGCTCAATTCTTTAATTTTAATGAATAACGCCTAGCTTGCGGCCTACGCTGGCAAAAGCCTCGAGACCCTTATCCAGGTCCTCTTTCTGGTGAGCGGCAGAGATCATAACGCGGATGCGGGCCTTGCCGCGCGGGACGGTGGGGAAACCGATCGCCATGGCAAAGACGCCGGCATCGAAGAGCTCGCGGCTGAACTGCTGGGCCAGGGTGGCCTCCCCGAGCATGATGGGGGTGATCGGGGTCATGCTCAGGCCGGTGTCAAACCCCAAACGCTTCATTTCGGCCTTGAAGTAGCGGGTGTTCTCCCACAATTTATCCACCAGCTCAGTCGATGCTTCCAGGATGTCCAGCGCCGCCAGGCAGGCTGCGACATCGGGGACCGTCATTGCCGAGGAGAAGAGGAAAGGCCGGCCGCGCTGGCGCAGCCATTCGACCACCAGGGGATTACCCGCCACCACACCGCCGACCACACCGAAAGCCTTTGATAGCGTCCCCACTTCAACGTCCACCTTGCTGTGCAGACTAAAGTGGTCCACAATGCCGCGCCCGCCTTTACCCAGGACTCCCTCCCCATGGGCGTCATCGACCATCAAGATAACGTCGTGCTTCTGGCACACCTGGTAGATTTTATCCAGGGGAGCGATGTCGCCGTCCATGCTGAAGACGCCGTCGGTGACTACCAGGGCACGCGGGTAGGCGCCGCGCTGCTCGCTGAGCTGGCGGTCCAGGTCGTCGGGGTTACAGTGCGCATAGCGGATGATTTTTGCCCCCGAGAGGCGAGCCCCATCGATAATGCTGGCGTGGTTGAGCTCGTCGGAGAAGATGGCATCTTCTTTACCCACCAGGGCTGGGATCGTACCCAGGTTGGCATTGAAGCCGGATTGGAAGGTGATGGCGGCTTCCACACCTTTGAAGGATGCCAGGCGTTTTTCCAACTCCAGGTGCAGGTCCATGGTACCGGCGATTGAGCGCACGGCTGCCGGGCCGACGCCGTACTTCTCTATAGATTCCTGGGCCGCCTGCACGATGCGAGGGTGATTGGCCAAACCCAGGTAGTTGTTCGAGCAAAAATTAAGCACGCGCTTGCCGTCTACAACCAGCCAGGCGCCTTGAGGCGAACTTAAAGTACGGATGCGGTTGTAGAGGCCGCTGTCTTTAAGGTTTTGCAGTTCTACTTGGATCCATTGCAGTTTGTCTGGCATAGTTAATCCCTATGATTTTGGTTTCGGTTTCCGGCCCAATCCAAACATACGCCCAAATGATTCAGATGCAGTCGGCATGTCCACAGGGGTTTCAGTCCCTGATCTCCAGTTTGCTGACTGGCGCTGCCCCCACCACTTGAACCGGTTGAGGCGTGCCCGCTCCAAACGTTCGACGAGAGCCTTTTCATTTTGGTCCTGGATGTCGGTCCGGAAGGTGTGGAGTTCGGCGATGAGGCTGTCGATCACACGCAGGATATTTTGCCGGGTGAGCAAGGCTGCGCTCGAGATGGCGCCGGGTTCGCCCAGTAACCCAATGGGACCGGTGACTTCAGCATAAGCGCGCCCGGCAAACCGGCGGCCCTCCTGCCAGCCCGGTTGGTCCACGGTGGCATTCAGGAGCGCAGCCGCCATGAACAGGGGTAGGAGATGAGTAGCCGCCATCAGGCTGTCCACCTCGACCGGGTCGGCGAAGAGGTGCTGGGCCCCCAGCAGGCGCGTCAGGTCAGTTGCCAGCCGGATCGCTTCGGAAGGTATCCCCGGCGGGGTGACGATAATGAGCATCCCGCTATGGAACAGGTCGGCGTGGGCGGCTTCGGTGCCAAAGTCGTGCGTTTGTAAATAGGCCGGGTTGAGCACGGGCGTCAACCCCACATAATAACGGCCTTCTGGGAGCAGCTCCTTTGCCCACGCGGCAACGATCTCTTTAACCGGGGCAGTGTCCATGACCACCGCGCCTTCCTTTAAGTCGGAAGCGATGATCTCCAGAGTGGGCTTGATCTGGTCGACCGGTAACGCCAGGAGCACCAGGTCGGCATCCCTGACCGAGTGGGGGAGATTGATCTCTACCCGGTCCAGAGCGCCCATCTTTTCAGCCTGGCGGGACAATTTTAATTCTTTATCATGACCCACCCGTCGCACCAGTTCTTTCTGTTCGGCCAGGGCCAGACCCACCGAGGTGCCGATCTGTCCCATGCCTATGATTGTGATTTGTACAGTCATCTTTCCACCTATAATGATTAATTTAGGTTCATCTCTTTTAACTTCTTAGCCCGGTCGGGTAATCTCTACTGCCTTACCCGATTAATAACCTCGTCAAGAAGGTCATCGGAGGCGTGATAATCCTTCCGATCACATCGAACCCCAGGATTGGGGGGACAAAGACCAGTAGCAGAAGAAGCATCGGACCGTAAGGTCGGATCCTTTCCAGTGCCCGCGCCCAGGGTGGAGGGAAGAAGTAATCGGCGATTTTATCTCCATCGAGCGGGGCCAGGGGGATGAGGTTGAACAGCATCAGAAGCAGGTTGATTGATATGAATTCCAACAGAAGTTGGGAAAGGGTGGGCAGGATGGAGTTGACCGACGAGAAGGCCTGTTGGACAGAGGCCAGGCCCAACCGAAAGGGTATGGCAGCCAGGACCGCCATTATTAAATTAGAGAGCGGGCCAGCCAGGGAGACCCACATCAGCGCCGACGACGAGCGCCGCCGCAGTGCATAGGCGTTGACCGGCACCGGTTTCGCCCACCCAAATCCTGCTACCAATAACATTAAAGACCCCATGATGTCTAAGTGAGCCATGGGGTTTAGCGTCAGCCGTCCGTTGAGGCGCGGAGTATCGTCACCAAAAAAATTGGCCGTCCAGGCATGTGCAAATTCATGGACCGAAAACGCGGTCAGTAAAACAATCACGCGGGCGATTAGAGTCGAGGGATTCAAGTTGAAAAGCATTTCGGGTGTTCCTTACCTGCGGTGTTGCTTGCCTGAAGATTATACCACCCCATGATATAATGCCTCCGTGCTACCCGATTTGCAGTTAAATGACGTGGTACGCCTGCGCAAACCCCACCCATGCGGCGGTTTTGAATGGAAAGTCGTGCGCCTGGGTGCGGATATAGGCCTGGAGTGTTTGGAATGTGGGCGCCGCGTCCTGCTCCCCCGCCGCCAGCTGGCACATCGTTTAAAGACGGTCATAACCCATTCGGATGGGCAAGCAAATTCTGATGAGCGACCCTCTCAATAAGCGACCTCATATCCTTTTCTTGTTCTCTGATACCGGGGGTGGGCATCGCAGCGCGGCTGAGGCTATTATCGAGGCACTGCAGCTCGAATTCGCCGACCGCATCAACACCGAAATGGTGGATATTTTTAAGGACTATGCCCCGCGACCTCTGAATCAGATCCCTCGCTGGTATCCTTACATGGCACGCGTTCCCCAGTTATATGGATGGGGTTTTTACATGAGCGACACGCACCGCCGTGCCCGTTTGATCCTTAACGCATTTTGGCCTTACGTGCGCCAGGCCGCCCGGCGCTTTGTCAGCCAACACCCCTCCGATCTTATTGTCTCCCTCCACCCGGTCGCCAATCCGGCTGTTCTGCGCGCTCTGGGTGAAAACCGACCGCCTTTTATCATTGTCGTCACCGAGCTGGTGACCGCCCATGCAGCCTGGTTTCATCGCCGGGCAGATTTGTGCATCGTGCCTACCGAAGCGGCTTATCAGCGCGCCCTGAAGTGGGATTTGAGACCTGAGCAGGTCCGGGTGATCGGTCTGCCGGTGGCAGACCGCTTCTGTCAGCCACCGGGGGACCGCAGCGCGCTGCGCCGTCGTTTGGGCTGGCCCCAGGACAGGCCCGTCATCCTTTTGGTGGGAGGCAGCGAGGGGATGGGACCGCTGGAGCAGACGGCGCTCACCATCGCTGAAGCCGGGTTTCAGGCTGCCCTGGTTGTCGTTGCAGGCCGCAACCAGGGTCTGAAAGAACGACTGGAAGCCCAGTCGTGGCCTATCCCCACGTTTATTTATGGGTTCGTGCACGAAATGCCCGATTTTATGGGCGCAGCAGATATCCTGGTCACCAAGGCGGGCGCGTTTACGATCAGCGAGGCTCTGAATGCCGGACTGCCGATGGTGATCTACAGCCGTGTCCCCGGGCAGGAGGATGGGAACATCACCCATGTCGTCTCTGGGGGGACAGGTGTGTGGGCTCCCTACCCCGATCAGATCGTCCAGGTGCTGCAGAACTGGATCTCACATCCCGACCAGCTTGCTCAGGTTTCCGCGGCCTGCCTGCGCCAGGCGCGCCCCCAGGCCGCCCGCCAGATTGCACGCATTCTCGCACAGTATGTTGGAATTGAGGTCGTGCAATGAAGGACCAAATCCGGATTGGCCTGTGCCTCTTGCTGTTATGGATCGGCCTGACGGGATGTAAAACAATCCCTAAAATCCCTATTTCACCTACTACCGCAGTAAGCCAAAACTCCCAGACAGTTTACCGGACTGTAGAAAGCCAAACGACAACTCCTACCGTTGCTTTTACCCCCACGAAGGCTGTAGTAACTGCTAAAACGGATAGCGATATACCGACTCGATTGCCGATCGCTCCCCCCGACACCCTCACACCGGTCCCGACTTCCGTGCACCCTC
>CAZPWU010000156.1:0-5849 GCA_964590325.1 uncultured Anaerolineaceae bacterium
GACGTAACGGGCCGATAGACGCACCGCGGCATCCAGGGCGTCGTCCGAGATCGTTAGACGGTGGTGCGCTTCGTAGGCCGAGCGTACACCGCGTAATATTTCGAGGGCTTCGTCAACTGTGGGTTCTTCCACCATGATCGGTTGGAAGCGGCGTTCTAAGGCCGCGTCGCTTTCGATGTACTTGCGATATTCGTCCAGGGTAGTTGCGCCGATCACCTGGAGCTCACCGCGGGATAGCGCCGGCTTCAGGATGTTGGCAGCATCCACCGAGGAACCGGCCGCGCCGGCACCCACGAGCATGTGCACTTCATCGATGAAAAGGATCGCCTGGGCGGACTTCAACTCATCGATCACCCGCTTGAGACGTTCCTCAAACTGGCCGCGGTACATCGTCCCGGCGACCAGTGAGCCAACGTCTAACTGTAAGACACGCTTGTCCAGTAACAGGGCAGGGACCTCTCCTTCGATAATGCGCTGAGCCAACCCTTCCACGATGGCGGTCTTCCCGACACCAGCCTCGCCAATGAGGGCAGGGTTATTCTTCGTCCGGCGGGCCAGGATCTGGATCACGCGCTCAATCTCCATCTGCCGGCCGATCACCGGGTCCAGCTTCCCCTCTTCGGCCTTAGCAGTCAGATCGGTCGCTAACTGATCGACCATCGGGGTCTTGGGGCGTTCTTGGTTTTTTGCTTTCTGTTCGCCGACGGCTGCAGTGGTGCGACGTGCGGCGCTGCTTTCTTGTAGCACACGGCGCGTTTGGCGGCGGATTTGTTCGGGTGTGACGCCCAGCTTCCTCAGGACATCCAGGGCGATGCCTTCCCCATAACGCACTAAGCCCAACAGCAAATGCTCGGTACCAATGTAATGATGTCCCATCCGTCGCGCTTCATCCACGGCGTATTCCAGCACCTGCTGGGTGCCTGGGGCAAGGTCCAGTTTTGTTCCACGGTACTGACCTAAGCCAGTCAGGCGCTCTACCATTTCCTGAACCCGATCGGGCTCCAGGCCCAATTCACGCAAGACGCGCCCGGCAACTCCCCCTTCTTCGCGCATCAAACCAAGAAGGAGATGCTCCGTACCAATGTGATCATGGTGCATCCGCTCAGCTTCTTGATGTGCCAGACTGAGCACCCTCCTTGCCCGTTGAGTGAAACGTTCCATGCTGCTAGACACCGCATCCTCCGAAAAAATTATAGATGACTCATGATTACCTGCGTAGATACTACGATAGATTATGAGAAAATTTGTCCAATTAGATTCTACCAGAGTTTAACTGAGTAAGTGACCCTTTGCAGGTTAAAGTATCTTAATTTAGAAGTGAGAGCAGATATGGGCGCCAAGCGCCTGCATCCGCTCTCACTTTCGTTTGAATTCCCCTTCCTTGTACTATCAACTCTGAGCGTCAGCCGCAGGCTCATTCTTTTCTGCGGTCTCATCGCTCGATGCCTCTACTCCTACTTCACTCACTTCCTTCTCTTTTTCAGGCTCTGTCGCTGGGACGGGCTCTGTCACTTCAGTTTCGTCGGGTACCTTTACACCTTCTATTTCGGGGGCAGGTTCACTCTCTTCGGCCTCACCGTGTATCTTTACACCTTCAATCTCTGCGGTGAGCGCTTTCAAGTCCTGGTCGGCATAGGCTGGCGAATCCACCTTGCGCAGGCTTAGACCGATCCGGCGGCGCTCCGGGTCGATTTTGATCACCCGCAATGTCACTACATCACCTTCCTTGAGCACCTCTTTCGGGTGGTTAATGCGCTGTTCGCTGAGTTCGGAGATGTGGATCAGGCCTTCCAGGTCTTCTCCCAGGCGGGCAAAGGCCCCAAATTTTGTCAGGTGTGTGATCTTACCTTCGACCAATTGGCCCTCTTTCAGGCCTTCAACTTTCTTCATCCAAGGGTCAGGCAACAACTGGCGGATCGACAGGCCGATGCGTTTTCGCTCGCGATCCACGCTGATGACTTTGACCTGGACCTCTTGTCCAACTTTGAGCACCTCATTGGGATGTTTGATGCGTTCCCAACTGATCTCAGACAGATGCACCAGACCGTCGGCCCCTTCTATGTTGACGAAGGCCCCGAAGTCGGCCAGGCTGGTCACACGACCCGAGCGCACGCTGTTCTCCTTCAATTCGTCTAACAAACGCTCTTTGAGGGTTTCACGCGTTTCCTGGAGAGCTGACCGCTCGGAGAGGATCAGTCGGTGGCGTTCCCGGTCGACCTCAACGACGCGCACACGGATTGGATCGCCCACCATTTTGGCCCAGCGCTGCTCGGGCGTTTCACCGCTGCTGTCCACCCGCCGCAGGATGCTGATCTGCGAGGCGGGGACGAACCCGCGTAGGCTGCCAATGGGGACGATCAGGCCGCCCTTGTTGTAGCCTACGATTTTACCTTCGTAGGATTCACCCGACATCATCAGGGCTTCCACGGTTTGCCAGTCGCGTTCCTCGCGTGCCCGTACAAATGAGAGCACGACATTCCCATTTTGGTCTTCGGGATTGATGATATAAACGGGGATTTCCTTGCCTACATCAAAGGTGACCAGCTCATCAGCAGGGATCTGCTCTATTTCTCGTCCCGTTATCACCCCCTCGGACTTGGTGCCTATGCTGACGAGAATCTCATTTTCCCCTTTTCTGGCGATAACACCAGTGCGGATCTCACCTTGCTTCGGGAGATCCAAGGCTAATCCCTCTTCTTCCAACAGGACTTCCATCGTAGGGGGTTTCTCGGAAGGGCGTTCTTCTGGAGGAGTTGGAATTGTTTGGTTATTCTCGGGCATCGCCTCCTGCCCAACAAGGGCATCATTCTGATTCATACAGTTGTGGTCTCCGGTTTAAAAAGGTTAGTATCTCATTATAAAGCGTAAGATGCAACTTGACAACCTTTGTGATAATATTGTATCTTGGTTATAATGCACAGAGTTTCATAATTTGTTAATGAGGTTTGAAGTTGCCGTCCATTTATCCGTTCACCGCAGTCGTCGGCCAGGAGCGCATGAAGCGCGCTCTGGTTTTGAACGCGGTTTACCCTCGCATCGGGGGCGTGCTGATCCGGGGTGAGCGCGGCACGGCTAAATCGACCGCTGCACGTGCCCTGGCTGCATTGCTGCCCCATGTACCCGTGGTTAAGGACTGCCGGTTTGGCTGCGACCCCGAGCGCCCGACGACCTGGTGTACAGAGTGCCGGGAGCGCGCCGCTCTCGGCCAATCGCTGCCGGTGGAGATGTGCCCCACTCCCTTCGTCAACCTGCCCGTTTCGGCTACCGAAGACCGCGTCGTGGGTACGTTAGATATCGAGCAAGCCATTCAGAAAGGCGAGCGCCACTTCGAGCCGGGCGTGCTGGCGGCCGCGAACCGCGGCTTGCTATACATTGATGAAGTCAACCTGTTGGATGACCACGTCACGGACCTGCTGCTGGACTCAGCCGCCATGGGGATGAATATTGTCGAGCGGGAGGGGATATCCTTCGCCCATCCGGCGCGCTTTATCCTGGTGGGCACGATGAACCCTGAAGAGGGTGATCTGCGCCCTCAACTGCTGGACCGTTTCGCGCTGTCGGTCGATATCCGAGGCATTCGCGATGCGCGTGAGCGGGTGCTGATCATGGAACGCAATCTGGCTTTCGAGGTCGATCCTGACGGATTCCGGCAGCAGTGGCTGCCGCGCGAACTGGAGCTTTCTCACCAGATCGAACAGGCGCGCACCTTGGTAGACCGGGTGACCTATACCCAGCGCGATTTACTCTCGATTGCCGGTTTAACTGCCTCACTTAATGTTGAGGGCCATCGGGCTGACCTGGTGATCCTGAAGACAGCCCGCGCCCACGCCGCCTATGAGGGCCGGCTGGCCATCACCGACCGCGATATCGCCCTGGCGGCGGAACTGGCTTTACCGCATCGTATTAAACAAGGACCCTTCCGCCAGGCCGAGATCAGCCCGGATGAGCTGCAGGAGCGCATCGAGCAATTGCAAGGGGCGACCTCGACTGCCGGTGAACCCGAGCCGGTCCTTGAGGAAAAGCACTCACCTGAAAAAAAAAAGGCGTAAGCCAGGACGTTAGCGAGGAGACCTCCAGCCCAAGCCCTTTGAGCCCTGCTCCGCAGAGCGTGTTTGACGTGGGCGATGCCTATTGGTGGGACGGCGGTCAAAAGGTCAAGATCGGTGAGACCTTCACCCCACGTAAACTGGACACAGCTCTCGATAAGCTGACCCGTCGCCGCGGTGGGCGGCGCTCGCGCACCCATTCCGAGCGCAAACGCGGGCGTTATATTCAAGCTCGACCGGCCAACGGTAAAACCGATGACTTAGCTTTCGACGCCACCCTGCGCGCCGCCGCTCCGTTCCAGATCGAACGCACCGAGCAGCGCAAGCAGGTGGCGTTTGCCGTTATCCCGAGCGACTTCCAACGTAAGGTGCGGGTTAAGAAAACCGCCAACCTGGTGCTGTTCGTGGTCGATGCCTCCTGGTCTATGGCGGTCGCCGAGCGCATGTCGGCGACCAAGGGGGCGATCCTCTCGCTGTTGACCGATGCATACCAGCGCCGGGATCGGGTGGGGTTGGTGGTCTTCCAAAAAGATCGCGCCACCCTGGTGCTGCCTCCCACCAACTCGATCGAGCTGGCTCAACGTGCCCTGGCTGACATCCCCGTCGGCGGCAAGACCCCGCTTTCAGCCGGACTGCTGATGACTTACCAGGTCCTGCAGCGCGAGCGCATCCTCCACCCGGATGTGATGCCGCTGGTGATCCTGCTGACCGACGGGGCTGGGAATGTCTCGATGGGCAATATACCGCCCCAGGAGGAAGCCCACCGCCTGGCTGAGCAGATCGCCACTGATCACATCCACTGTGTGGTCATCAACATGGAACACGCGGCTTTCGACCAGGGGCTGGCCCAGGCGTTGGCTGACCACCTCGATGCTCCGTGCTACACCTTAAGCGACCTTAGAGCCGAGACGCTCTATCACGCCGTGCGCGAGGAGATGGATGGTAACCGTGGCTTGTAATGAATTTCCGAAATCATGCCTAAGTACGATCTATCTTTCAGCGTTCCTGTCCTGAACGCGGCCGGCAGCCTGGGCTTCGCGCCCGACCCGCACGGTGCGGTGGACCTCTCCCGCCTGGGAGCTTTCGTCACCAATCCGGTCAGCCTGCGGCCGCGCACGCCTGCCCAGGGGACGCGTTATCTAATCTTTCCCGGCGGATTCCTCCTGCACACCGGCTATCCCAACCCCGGGATACGGTCGGTCATACGCCGCTACGCCGGACGCTGGGAACGCTCCCCTATGCCGATCATCGTACACCTCCTGCCTCAGAGAGCTGAGGATGCCGCGCAGATGTCCCAAAATCTGGAAGCATTGGAAGGGGTGATGGGGCTGGAATTAGGGCTGCCCTCCGATGTCACCCCGGAAGAAACCTTTGTGCTGGCGCAGGCCGCGGTGTGGGAGCTGCCGGTGGTGGTGCGACTGCCGCTGGAACGGGCTGTTGAGCTGGCACCAGTTGTCATCGAGGCTGGTGCATCAGCGGTCAGCCTGGGGCCGCCGCGCGGCGCCCTCCCTGGCCCAGGCGGCGAGATCGCCCAGGGTCGCCTCTACGGCCCGGCCTTGTTTCCGCTGGTGCTGGAGGTCGTACGGAGGCTGGTACAGGTGGGAATACCTGTCATCGCCGCAGGTGGGGTCTACCATCCCCAGGATGTGGAGATCCTTTTAGGCGCAGGAGCGATAGCGGTTCAATTGGATGCAGTGCTGTGGCGCGGAGGCTGGGGCTCAGGAGAGGAATTGTAGCTCGCTATCGTCCACGACCGGCACCCCGGTCTGTGGATCCCACCCAAATTCGGCATAGGCGCCGGCG
>CAZPWU010000157.1:0-5825 GCA_964590325.1 uncultured Anaerolineaceae bacterium
CCTGTTCGGGTACTGGTTGGATGCACATCCTGCATGCCGTTCTCTGAGTCAATCCCGTGTAGGTTGGTTCACAGCTCTCCTGGGCAGCCGCCAGATAATCGGAGAGGATAAATCCGGGGGACTTGTGGTCTTCATGCTGCCACGTTGTATATTCGAAGTATTCGTATGTGCCTGGGCAGTCAATGCTGATGAGGATAACATTATCCAATGTGGCCTGACGAAGCTTGACCAACTCGATCAGAGCGCGCAGCTCACACGGGCGCAGGAGGGCACCCAGGCGCGCTGGAGTCTGTTTCCCCGTCAGGGCTGAGACGGCCCGCGCGGCATTGATCGGCATGACTGGCGTTAGTGGATTAGCCACACTCAATCGGGCTGGATCGGTGACCAGGGCCGGAAGGATCGCACCCTTGTCAACCTCCAACGGTACGAACAGTGCCTCCACCAACTGGACCTCCAGCAACCGCCGGAGAAAGCCACGCACTGCCGCGAGCACCTCACCGTTTTCAACAGGGATGACTGTGTTCATCGCTAAACTAGCTCCTTGCTCCTTCCTCAGCGCGGGCAATATCATAACAGATGAGGGCTGCTTTATATCAATTCGTCAGGCAACCCAGTTGGCGCGCATAGGGTTCGGCCCTAGCTCCTTGAGAGCAGCCACCATCTGAGTCACGGTCTCGGCAAACCGCTGTCCCTCACTGGCGCTGATCCATCTCAGCCAGATACGCCGCTCGTTAAAACCAATCGCTTTCAGTGTCTCACGCAGCACCAAGAAACGACGGCGGGTTTTATAGTTACCTGTCTGGTAGTGACAGTCACCCGGGTGACACCCGCCGATGAGCACCCCCTCGGCGCCTTCGATCAGCGGTTTGAGTACATATACGGGGTCCACCGCGCCGCTGCACATCAACCGGACGATACGCACATTGGGTGGATACTGCAGCCGCGAGGTGCCTGCCAGGTCTGCGCCGGTATACGTACACCAATTACAGAGAAAGGCAACAATGAGAGGTTCAAAATCGTGGTTGTCACTCATATCGATGCACCTCCCTCTGGATGCTTTAGAACCGGACACCCTCATCCCCCAACCCGAAAATCTTAGATATTTTGGGCTGCATTGCAGCCCAAAATATCAATAATTCGATCTTTCCTCTCGATTTTAACGTACGGCAGAATTTCCCTCCTGTCATCTGCCATCAGCCTGAAAACAATCCAGCGCAGACCCTATATTAAATATATAGAGACCCTACCGGGTGGTAGGGTCTCAGGATTCATCTCAGGGAACTCAAAGCTCGATGATCTTCTTCTGGATGGCGTATTTTATCAAGTCCCCACGATCGTGCAGGTCAAGCTTCTGCATCAGGCTGTCGCGATGGGATTTCACAGTTTTAATCGACAGGTTCAGGATCTCAGCGATCTCGCGGTTGGTATTACCTTCAGCGATAAGCTGCAAAATTTCGCGCTCACGCGGTGAAAGTTTATCGGGTTCGGACTCGGTCCGGTGGCTTTCGCTGCGCAGATAGTCTTCCAACAGCAGGCGTGTGATCGTCGGTGAGAGCACAGCTTCGCCGCGATAGACAGCACGTATTGCGCTCACCAGGTCCTCAGCCGCGGCTCTCTTGAGGATGTATCCCGAGGCGCCTGCTGCCAGGACCTGACGGAAATATTCTTCATGGTCGTACATGGTGAGCACCAGGATATTGATCTCGGGATGTTCATGTTTGATCTGGCGTGTTGCCTCCAAACCATTCAGGATCGGCATGGCAATATCCATTAAGACGACATTCGGACGCAGCTCATGGGCCATGCGGACTGCTGAACGTCCATCTTCGGCCTCACCAACGACAACGATATCGGGTTGATCTTCTACCAGCGCTCGAATTCCTTGCCTCAAGAGGGTATGATCATCGGCGAGGAGGATGCGGATTTTTTGCTTCATACCAGCGAATCACCCTCCTCAGTCTTCCATGTTTCTGTCATTTTTAGTTCTTCAGCAGGTCCTTCTGTTTCCAGGTTGTCTTCATTTACATGTACATGACTTCCATCCAGCAGCGGGATACAGACGTGCACACGTGTGCCCCGACCAGGCGATGAGTCTACCTCGATCTTTCCGCCCACCAGCGATGCACGCTCCTCAATCCCCAACAGGCCCAACTGCTTGCGCGATAAGGCCTGTCCGGCCGCCTGCTTTACATCGAAGCCCCGTCCGTCGTCTTCCACTTCAAGGCAAGCGCGAGCATTTAGCTGCCTCAGGCGGATCGTGACCTTACTTGCATCAGCATGGTTCAGGATGTTATTCACAGCTTCCTGAGCAATACGGAATAATGTAGTTTCCAGGCTGGAATCCAGGCGGATGTTTTCGTTCGAAAACTCAAACTTAACCCCCACACCAGCCTTTTCCAGGTTGGACCGAGCGTACCAACGGATGGCTGGCAGCAATCCCAGGTCGTCAAGGATGCTCGGGCGCAGGTCCCATATAATCTTACGTAATTCCTCCAATGTGTCTGTCGCCAACTGGCGTGCATTGGAGCATTGTATGCGCAAATCAGGCATGTCCGACGGAAGAGCACTCTCCAGGCGTTCCAGCTGGATGATCAGCGTCGATAGGGCTTGGGCGGTATCATCGTGCAAGCCACGGGCGATCCGCCTGCGTTCCTCTTCCTGGGCATTGATCGCCCGTTCAGAGAGGGCGCGCAGCTGGGCTGTGCGCTTCATCAGACTGGTGAGCATCGAGTTGATCACCACGACAAGACGGTGGATGTCCGGCTCTGTATATCTCTCCAGGGATTTGGTAATTGCAGGCTGTCCAACCCCGACCTGGTCTACTACCGAACGCAGTTCCTCCATTGGGCGTAAAGCGGTCTTGATGATCCAGAAGTTGAGCAGTAGGGTGACAAATATACCGAGGGTTGCAAACAATAAGATGAGCTTGATGTCTCCGATCATGGCCAGGTGGCGCGTGATTAATGTGCCACCAATCGCACCGAGAATAATCACTGCAGAATTACCGACCAGCACACGGGTGAGAAGGGGGACTCTGAGAAAGCGAAGCCGTAGGTTAGAAAGAAAACGCAAGACAACCGCCATCGTAGTGAAATCATAGCACAAATAAACTCAGGATACAAGCAGCACCACCATAAGGTTGTTTTTCATTCTTGGAAAGATTTTCCCCTATCACAGACCCACTACCAAGAGTTCGCGGGCGGTCACCCCCATCCCCCGACCCCTTCCCCCACCGTTGAAAGGGGAGAGAAAAAAATAACATTATAGGGTCTGTATGTTTCTAAGGATAGGGTCTGTACCGGATTATTTTCAGGTCAACGTCGGATGACAGGGAGGAAATTCTGCCGTACGTTATAAAAGGGCTGTCATATATGGATTCTAACTGGGGCTTTTGGTCCCAGGTCTGTGTAGTTGATTGGGAGGTTACCATGATCGCGCCGGGTAAAACCACTATTCGCCATGAGGCGGAGACAGATTTGCTCACGCGGGCACTGAGCGGAGATGTCGAGGCATCCAGCAAGACTCTTAAATATCTTGGGTCGAATAACCTCGGCCTGCGCCAGATCATGCAGGAATCCATCCGGGATTTGTCAGATCCCAGGCTGTGGTGCAGGCTCCTGCAGTGTCTTGCACTCCATCATTGGGATAATCAATTGGATTGTGAATGGCGCTCTGATCCTGAGGCCTCACACAGGATTGACCAGGCCATCATAGAGCTTTTTACTCAGGATAAAAATGAGGAAGAAAAACCGAAAAAGGTGATGGTTCTCCACGAAGCCCTGCTCGATCCAGAACCTGCAGTGCGCCAGACGGCTGCTTGCCTGATGGGGCTGCGGGGTAACCTCCATGTGATCCCAGTCCTCGCAGAAACCATCGAGACGGGGTCAAAAGCCTGCAAAGTCTTCGCAATCAAAACCCTGGCAGTATTAAAAGACAAGCGCTGCGGGCCACCGCTGATCAAGGCCCTCGCTATGGACCGGGATGTGCTTCACCGCGAAGCTCATCAGGCTTTGCGTTCCCTGGGACCGTTAGCAGAAGAAGCCTGGTCGGAAGCGCTTAACCACCCTGACCGGCATATCCGCTGGCACGCCGCCCGTGGTCTGGGCGATATCGGCGACACCCGAGCGACTCTGACACTCGCTGAAGGCCTGATGGATGTAAACCAAGCCGTGAGCTGGGCGACTGCCGATGCGCTAGCCCGTCTGGGTGCCAGTGCAGTTCCTGCTATTCTCACCGTCATCAGCCGTCACCAGCTCAATGAGCCATTTCGCCAGGCTGCTTATCATGCACTGCACAGCATCTCATCTCGCCAGATTCAAGAATT
This sequence comes from uncultured Anaerolineaceae bacterium, assembly GCA_964590325.1. Taxonomy (GTDB): domain Bacteria; phylum Chloroflexota; class Anaerolineae; order Anaerolineales; family UBA4823; genus CAZPWU01. The sequence goes on from CAZPWU010000157.1 coordinate 4,325, forward strand.
TGTTAAACCATTGTTGAATGCCTTGCGCGGCCCGGATGCTTTCGTCGAAGCACCAGCGGTCGCTCAACGTCTGCTCATGGAATGGGAGAAGGCTTGATCAATATGGCACAATCGGTGAACGAAAACGAGCTTTCGCCTTTGGACCAGATCCGGCAGACTGAAGCTGAGGTTACACGTCGGATCGCCGCGGCGCGGGAAGCCGCTGAATTGAACGTGGTAAAAGCGCGCACCGAGGCCACCCATCTTAAAAACCAGGCGCGTGAGGCCGGTAATCGGGAAGGGCAGATACATTATAAAGAGATAATTACCAGGACGGGGGAAGAGGCTGAAGCGATCATCAAACAAGCGCGCCGCCGGGCAGAAGACATGCGCCGTAAAGGGCATCAGCGCATGCCTATTGCCGTTAAGCAGGCTATAGCTATCATTATTGGTGCCGATGAGGATGTGAAGACCCAATGAACATTGAAATGTTCCCCCTGGAAATAGTCGGCCTCAAACAAGACCTGCAGGCCGTCGTCCACACCTTGCATCGTCTTGGGTGTGTACAAATCGATTCATTGGTCGACGCGCCGGAAGTTTCGGCACGACCCCTGACCCTCGAACAACAAACCTTAAGGCAGCAAGAGGACATGAGCTTTCTGGCAGCCCGTATCGACGGTCTGCTGGATACTCTGGGTATTAAGCAGACAAGGACAACGGCTCTCCTGGGAGACGGTTATTTTAACGAGGCGCGTTCCGGGATGGATGAGCTGATGCCCAAGGTTCAGGCTCTCACCTCCCGTCGCGATGAGCTGCAAACCAGGCTGGCCTCGCTCCCGCGCTATGAGGCTACCCTACGCAAGTTGATGCCTATCATCCCAGCCTCGGCGCATGAACCGGGCAATGTCTCAGTGGGTGTTCTGGTCAACCGTGTCCACGTGGGTGTATTGGATTCGATATCCAGGAGTATCCTCGAACTGACCGGCGGACGGGCAGAGGTGGCAGCCAGCGATATCGATTCTACAACGCGTGCCACGCTGTTCGTCTTCCCAGCCCAGTTCTCCTATGATATTGAAGGATTGCTGGGTCGCGAGGATGTGTCTCGACTGCGCCTGCCTGCCGAATTGGGCGAGGGCCCCCCTGACCATGCTCTTACCGAGTTGCACCGCCAGTTGGTGACCATTCCAGAGGAGATCGCCACCATCAACCGTCAACTGGCTGAACTGGCTACCCAATGGGGGGATAAGCTGGCTACCTGGAGCGCAGCCTTGCACGATGAGATTGAGGCTTATAGTGTGCTGCCTCGTTTTGGCGAGACCGACATGACCTTTGTCCTGGCAGGCTGGGTTCCCTCCAAAGACTTTGAGGCGGTTAAAACCGCCCTCCGGGAGTCAGTCGGCGAGGCAGTATTTATCCAGCAGATGCCTCTGACCCCCGAGATGAAAAAACGCGCTCCGGTCATCCTCCAGAATCCCGGCCCAGCCAAACCTTTCGAAAGTCTGGTCAACTTGCTGGCCCTGCC
>CAZPWU010000158.1:0-5820 GCA_964590325.1 uncultured Anaerolineaceae bacterium
GACGATCCGACCCCGGCGTGATAAGATACGCGCAGCTATCGCGAGGTTGCTTTACTATGCATCGATCCGTTGAACTCCGCTCCCGTAGTACGCTGACATTCCTGGCATCTCCCAGGGAAGGTCGGCTTGTGCAGTCTTCAACCACATCTCAGTATTAAACTAAACCGTTTCCTTTACCATATGGTAACCCAAGCCCTCCAGAACCTGGAGGGCTTTTTTGTCATCCATTTTTAGCCAAAAAAGGAGTGAGCCATGTCTAAATCCAAACCAAAAGTCAATAAAGTCGTCCTGGCCTATTCTGGCGGCCTCGACACCTCGGTCATCGTGCCCTGGCTGATCGAGAATTACCACTGCGAAGTGATCTGCTTCACGGCGGATATCGGGCAAGGCGAGGAGCTTTCCGGCCTGCCGGAAAAGGCCGCTGCCAGCGGAGCCAGCAAGATCTTCATCGAGGGCTTACAAGAGGAGTTCGCCAGAGACCATCTCTTCCCCCTGCTGCGTTCCGGGGCAATCTATGAGCGTAAATATATGCTCGGTACTTCGATCGCCCGCCCGTTGATCGCCAAGCACCTGGTCAAGGTCGCACAGCAGGAAGGCGCCGACGCCGTGGCGCACGGATGCACCGGTAAGGGCAACGACCAGGTGCGCTTTGAGCTGACTGTCATGGCGCTCGACCCGCGTCTTAAAGTGATTGCTCCCTGGCGTGAGTGGGAGATAAAATCGCGCGAGGACGCTCTTGCTTACGCTCAGGCGCACAATATCCCGGTTACCTCAACCCTCAAGTCGATCTACAGCCGTGACCGCAACCTGTGGCACATTTCGCACGAGGGGGGTGCCCTGGAAGACCCCTGGCAGGAGCCGGAAGAGTCCATGTACCAGCTTTCGGTCTCGCCGGAAGCCGCCCCTGACCAGCCGCAGGTCATCGAGCTGGAGTTTGAGCAGGGTTACCCAATGCGCCTGGACGGTCAAAAGCTATCGCCAGCATACATGGTCAAGACGCTTAATGAGATCGGCGGTAAACACGCCATCGGGCGGGTTGATCTGGTAGAAAACCGCCTGGTGGGGATGAAGTCACACGGCGTATACGAGACGCCCGGTGGGACGATCCTGCTGGCAGCTCACCGCGAGCTGGAATCGATCACTCTCGACCGTGATACACTCCACTATAAGGATGTCCTCGCCCAGCGCTACGCCGAGCTGGTCTATTACGGACAGTGGTTCACGCCGCTGCGCGAAGCATTGGATGCTTTCTTCGACAAGACCCAGCAGTATGTTACCGGCAAAGCGCGGATCAAGCTTTATAAGGGTAATGTTATCCCAATCGGGCGACAGAGCGAGTACAGCCTGTACCGCGAGGATTTTGCCACCTTCGGTCGGGACAGTGTCTATGACCAGAGCGATGCGGTCGGATTTATCACCCTCTTTGGACTGCCGCTCAAAGTAGAGGCGATGCGTGATATCCTTATAGGGACGCACAAGAAATTTGAGGAGCCGGATTATAAAATCTTCAAACGCGATTAGAATTATACACAATGGCAAAGACCAAGAAACTTTGGGGTGGGCGTTTTTCTGATAGCACGGATCCCCTGGCAGCCGCCTTTAACAATTCTATCCTCTTTGATTGGCGGCTCGCTGAAGTGGACGTGCGCGGCTCGATCGCCTGGGCACATGCCCTCAGTGACGCTAATGTGATCACCCCTGAAGAGGCGGATCATATTATCACCGGGCTGGAGCAGATCCATAGCGAGATCCAGGCAGGATCTTTCCAGCCCGACCCCGGTGACGAGGACGTCCACACGGCCATCGAGCGGCGACTGGGAGAGTTGATCGGTCCGTTAGCAGGTAAACTGCATACCGGGCGCAGCCGCAATGACCAGGTCGCCACCGACCTGTGTTTGTGGCTGATGGAGGCTGTCCATCGGGTGGATATGCACCTGAAGGCGGTGCAGTCTGCCCTGGTGGAGCGCGCCGAGCAGGCGGGCGGCATGATCCTGCCGGGGTATACTCACATGCAACGCGCCCAGCCAGTCCTGCTCAGCCACTGGTGGCTGTCGCACTTCTGGCCGCTGCAGCGTGACCGTGAGCGTCTGGAGGACATGTGCGCGCGCCTAGCCGTGCTGCCGCTCGGCGCCGGTGCCCTGGCGGGGACGCCTTTCCCGGTCGACCGCCAGAAGCTGGCTCAGGAGCTGGGCTTTGCTGCGGTGGCGCCCAACAGCCTGGACGCCGTTTCTAACCGCGACCATGCCGCCGAGTTCTTGTTCATTGCTGCCCTGATCGCTGTGCATCTTTCGCGCCTGGCGGAGATGCTGATCCTTTTTACTACCAGCGAGTTCGGCTTTGTCGAGCTCTCCGATCGCTACGCCACCGGTTCCAGCCTGATGCCACAGAAGAAGAACCCCGATATGCTTGAGCTGACGCGCGCTAAGGCCGGCACGCTGATCGGGCGGCTGGCGGGTCTGCTGGCTGTGCTCAAGGGGCTGCCATCGGCTTACGACAAGGACCTGCAGGAAGACAAGCAGCCGCTCTTCGAGGCTGCCGACACGCTGGAGCTGACGCTGCCGGTAATGGCCGGGTTGCTCACTACGCTCCAGGTGTACCCTGAGCGTATGCGGGCGGCGCTTGACCCGGGGCTGTTGGCCACCGACCTGGCGGATTATCTGGTGCGGCGCGGCGTGCCCTTCCGGCAGGCGCATCACCTGGTCGGAGGGGCTGTACGCCGCGCCCAGGAGCTTGGGCTGCCGCTTGACCGTCTGCCCCTGGACGAGCTGCAAGCCATCGACAGCGTTTTCGCGGAGGACGTGGTGGAAGTTTTCAGCTTCGAGGCTTCGGTCTCCCGTCGGAATGTAGCAGGTGGGACCGGGCCGGAGGCGGTTGAGGTGCAAATCCGAAAAGCGAAGGAGTGCTTGAGTTAAATATTCGCAGTGGATCTTGCTTTCCGGTTCTCTCCGATTCAGCCTGGGCAATGAGAAATCCACATCATGATTATAGGAGGTCGCAATTCGATATGGCAAGAAACCTGGTCGATTTTTTGGATAAGAACCAACGAACGGTTTTTTTAAGTTTAGCCAGCCCGGCTAAAATACAGGATTTCTTGGACGGGACTATTTACAGCTCAGATGAGTTCAACCGCTGTCCATTGAGAGTTCTACAGGATGGCATAGCCCATTGTATGGATGGTGCCTTATTTGCTGCTGCCGCTTTACGCCAGATTGGTTACCCTCCTCTGGTCGTCGATTTGATCCCGGAGCCGGGTAAGGATGACGACCATATGCTTGCTATCTATAAGCGGGATGGTTTCTATGGGGCGGTAGCCAAATCCAATTTTGTCGGGTTACGCTACCGGGAGGCGATCTACCATAGCCTGAGAGAGCTGGTGATGTCCTATTTTGAGTCCTACTATAACGTCGATGGGGAGAAGACTTTGCGCGGTTATACTGTCCCCCTCAACCTGCAAGCTTTCGATCCACTGGAATGGATGTGGAGTGATGCAAACCTGGGTGTCATCGAGCGCCGCTTTGATGAGATCCGTCGATTTCCCATCCTGACGGCTAAAATGGTGGAGAATTTATTCCCTACGGACAGGCGTACTTATGAAGCCGGCATGCTGGGGGTGAACGAGGCTGGTCTTTATAAGCCTAAGCGGTAATAAGTGGGAATCCCTGCCATTACGGACGTGCTCCGCAGGCCTGCAAGCACGCTTGCATGTGGCCGCGCGCCTCGGCAGCGATGACGGCGCACTGCACCAGGCTGTAATTCTTGGCGCCGATCACCTCCAGGTCCAGTGGCCCTGCGTAACCGGCTTCATGCAAGACACGGATATAACCAACCAGGTCAATGTCACCGCGCCCATTGGCCTGGTCTTCGGGGCGGCCCGGTCCCTGCTGCCGACCTTTGCAGTCGCGGATGTGGACGTGCTGCACACGGGTGATGACAGCCTGGATGGCCTCGACCGGGTTTTCGCCGGCGCGGTGGATATGCGAGGGGTCCATATCAATGCCGAATGCGGGTGATGAGATCGCTTCCATCAGGCGTAGCGTGGTGGGGGTATTGTAAACACTGGCCCCGACGTGCGCCTTGACGCACAGGATCACGCCATAGCGCTCTGCCATGAGAGCCAGCTTCCCGAGGGACTCTATGGACTGTTGGAGGCTGGCCTCGTCACCCGATTTCCCGCCGGGGCCGCAGTTGATGATCGGGATGCCGATCTCCACCGCTGCCTGGAAAGCCATCTCCATCCGGGTAGGGTCCTGGGATGGCTGCTCCATCGCCAGCAGCCCCAGCCCAAAATCACGCCCTAACTGCTTGATCTCGGGCACAATTTCCTTCCATCTATCGAGCACTAGATGTTCGCTCATTCCATCAATGGCTGAAATTTCGATGCCATCGTAGCCAGCCATGGCGATGTGTTCAAATGCGGTCCGAAGGTCGAACCCGCCAAACAATACAGAATTAGCTCCAAGTTTCATGGTGTTCTCTCCAAAGGTCATTTTACGTATACGATGGTCCCGTTTTCGAGCGACTCGATGGCGGACTGCAGCACCTTCTGGGCGGCAAGGCCGTCTGCCCCGGAGCCATCAATCTCTTCTGGCGAGGCGCCCGCGCTGACCTGCTCCAAAAAGCGATGGATGCGATCCTGGAAGGTATCCTCGAAACCGCGGAAACCGCCGAAGACCGGGTTGGTGTAGACGGTCTTTTCCAGGTCGCCAGCCGGGTACAGCGTGGCCTCGCGGTACATATCTTCGATGACAAAGCGCCCCGCAGTGCCTGCCACTTCGCAGCGTTCCATCGGGTGGCCGCGCTCGATGTCGTAGGAACCGGTCAGGCCGCCTACGACGCCGTTCTTGAAGCGCATGCTGAAGTGGGCGGTCGACCAGATCTTGCGGCCGGGCGCTTTGGTGGCGAAGCATTGCACCGCCTCGACGTCACCGCAGAAGTGGCGCATGATGTCCACCGTGTGCGGGTGGAGCGCCTTGATTTGGAAGTAAGGCGAGCTCTCCGTGGGGTTCATGATCCACATACTCATGTTGATAAAGAGCAGGTGCCCCAGGCGGCCTTCGTTCTGCCACTTTTTCGCCAGGCGGGCCGCAGGGGTGAAGCGGTGGTTCAGGTTGATCCCGTAGCAGAGGCCTTTCTGCTTGGCTTTTGCCACCATCTCTTCGGCCTTCGATATCTCGTTCGAGATCGGTTTTTCGCCCAAGACATGACAGCCCGCCTCCAAGGCTTGTATCGTCGGCTCGTAATGGTCGCTGCTGTACTCATAGCCGCCGGTGGTGATGCTGCACACATCGGGCTGCAAGGCGTCCAGCATTTTTTGTGCATCATAAAAAGCGGGGACGTCCAGGCGAGCGGCAGCCGTATCCGCCCGATCCTTCAGGATGTCGCAGACCCCCACCAGCTCGGCCAGTGGATCGGCTTTGTATAGTTCAGCATGGCGGTTGCCAATAGGTCCCATACCGATCACACAGACTCTCAACATAGGTTCACTCCACTCGTGCTTATACTTTTAGCGGTACCTCAAAACGGACCTCCAGCCAGTGCTCCGGCTTGGGCGTGGCCTTGACAAGGTCGTGCTGGTATTTCCAGGAAATGGCCCGGCGCAGCCGCTCATCCTCGGTCGCCGGGTGGTGGATACCGAAGCCGTTCAGATTATCGGTCAGGTGCACACCCAGGATACAATCGCGCGGGTTGCGTATCCAGAAGATATATCTGATCTCCGGGAACATGCGCGCAATCCATGGGAAAACCAGAGTGGTCTCGGGGATCTTCCATCCCTTGTGTTCGGCGGTGAGTTCCGCCAGGCGCTCAAGGCTCTTTTCAAAG
>CAZPWU010000159.1:0-5786 GCA_964590325.1 uncultured Anaerolineaceae bacterium
TCCCCGCCACCCCCTCCCCCGAGCCCGAGCAGCAGTGTTTTCGGATAATACCCATCCCAGATATTCACGGTCAACCGCTCTCCAGGCGGGGCCTGGCCCGAAACAATGCCAGAAGCCGGGTCAGCATTTGCGGTCAACAGGGGTAGAAGCAGGTTGATCTGAGGACCGCGGGGTGTGGTCAGGGTGATCACATCTCCACTGTCCAAGGATAGGCCGGTATAGGATGAATCGACAAAGAAAGTACCATTGCTGGAGGCTGAAATCCGATATTGGTCTTTCAGGTAGCCGCTCGGCCCCTGAATGGTAACCGTAATCGGGACAGACTGGTCGTCCACCTGTCCCCAGAACATAGTTTCCTTAACCCAATAGTAATCATAGATATCGCCGAGGCGCGCCCACAGGTATGGAACAGCAAAGCGGGCATAGGTCTGATAGCCCGCTGGGGAAGCGACGACCGCCGCGCCGTAGTCGGCAAAGGTAAGAGGTAAAGAGGCAGTATACTGCCCGGAGGCCGCAGCGGTGACTGTCACCTGGCTGCCAGGAGGTTGGGAGAATAGGCTATCACATGAAGACCCAATTGGCCCGTTGAAGCGCAGGATTTTAACCTCCTGCCCGGCGGATGCCTCACCCCGCACCTGACCATGGCTCAGGTCAGCCTGCGCCGACAGACTCGCGACCGTCATTGAAAAAGTCTGTCCGGCCGCGGCAGCGATAATCCGGTCGCCAGGTAAAAATGAGTGGTATTCGCCATAATAAAAATAGCACCCGGTATCAAATGAACCGTCTGCCCCTGCATAACCATACAACGAAGTCATGGGCTCACCCCCTGCATTGGTCACGTAGATCACCACGCTGCTCCAGGGCGGAGCATAACCGGAAGCTTCTGTACCTCCCACCTGGACGCGCAGAAGGGGCGCGACGAAGCGAGTGTATGCTTGCCGGGTCATGTCCTGGGCATAGAGGACATATCCATTATCGGCAGGGCGGACATCCAGTGCGGGTGACCAGGTCAACTCGTAATTTCCCTCTCCATTGGCGATAACAGTCTGGGTGTATGAAGCGCTGGGGGAGGCAAAGGGAAACAGGTAAACCGTGAGCGGGGCATCGGCAGGAGCCTGGCCGAAGACGCGGTCCGTTTCCGAGTCCGCCAAACTATTTAACACCGGCACAGTCATGCTGAGGCTGGCGCTGGCCTGGGTTACCCACACCACGTCGCCGGCCTGGAAGTGATCGGAATAACCCCTCCATTGCAGGTCCACCAGGTAGAAAAAACCGCCCACGTCCGGGATAGGCAGCACGCTGGTGGATACGAGCTGAAGACCATCTCGAACGACGCGGATGTCCACCATTGTCGCCGAGGGTGCGTGACCTGCCAGGAATCCGTCCGTTAGATTGATATTAAGCGAAAGGATTCCGGACTGGGGCCCACCTGGCGAAGAAGAACGTACTAAAGCCAGCCAGCGTGGATCAGGAGAAGGTGGATTCGTGGGGGGTTGAGCCGCCGGAGGTATCATGACCGGTGTACCCGCCAGAGCGACGGCCTCTGGACCCACCCCACTATCCACTGGCAGGACAGCCCAGAACAGCCATAATAAGCCAACGGCCAGGGCAAGCGAGGCAACCACTGATGAGGCACGTATTAGAGTATGTGTACGCATCATGACCCTCCCTTCGAAAAAACAGTCCGCTCGCAGTTGGTGCGAGCGGCTGGATGGATTCTACGAGGATGTTGGCACCCTAATGCGGATATCGCACCGATGGACCGGTGCTTAATCTCATAATCAGTATAGAACATTAAACAGACTGAGTCAACCACTATTCTGCTGCTGTGAGGGGTCAGGGCTTTAACATATTCGGGCACAAAAGTGACGCCTGGCTTGAGCAAGGTTATGCAATTGCCGGCGCAGACATAATCCAATGACCAGATTGTTCAAGATCGCTATGTTTTGGCCGGCCTGTCCCACCGTAACGGGGTCGCATCTTCGCGAAGGGTAACTCTCGTCGATAATGAAGCCCGCTCTCGATCCCCCAATGTGGATGGGTCAAGGCCAGCAAGCGAGCAGGGCTGCCTTCTGAGGGGGTAGACTGGTCAATCCATACACAATCTCTTGGATTTTCCTTGGTAGCTGTTGTGCCACCGTTCTCTCCAGGCGAAATACCTGGGCGACATGGGCCAATCCAAGTAGTCTTTCAACGGTGGATCCTCGTTATGGTGGTGTGAGCGGGCGTACGCCTACTCACACCCCCATATACGACCCTTTCCACGGTAAATCCCAGAGACCCCCTTTTCAAACCAGCCCTCCTCTGATAAGATAAAGTATAGTTGCCGGACGACCTCGGCCCTGGCGCCGGGGTCTTTTATTCTGTCAGAGTTAAAGTTTTAAAGGCTTGTTATGTTAATCGAACGGACCGATCTCCGTAATGTGGCGATCATTGCCCATGTCGACCACGGCAAGACCACCCTGGTCGATGGCCTGCTGCGCCAGGCGCGCGTCTTCCGCGATAACCAGCCGGTGATCGAGCGCGTGATGGACTCCAACGACCTGGAGCGAGAGCGCGGCATCACCATCCTGGCCAAGAACACCGCCATCCGCATCTGGGACCCTGACCAGCAGGAAACGGTGAAGATCAACATCGTCGACACGCCCGGTCATGCCGACTTCGGCGGTGAGGTGGAGCGGGTGATGAACATGGTGGACGGGGTGCTGCTGTTGGTGGATGCCGCCGAAGGGCCGATGCCGCAGACACGTTTCGTGTTGAAGAAGGCCCTCGAGATGGGTCACCGTGCCATCGTGGTAATCAACAAAGTGGACCGAAAAAATGCCGACCCGCAGCGGGCGCTAAACCAGACCTTCGACCTGTTCATCGACCTGACTGCCAGTGACGAGCAGATCGACTTCCCGGTTATTTATACCAATGCCATCACCGCCCGCGCCGGGTTGACCCCCGAGCTGGGGCCCAACCTGCAGCCGCTCTTCCAGGCTATCCTGCGGCACATCCCGCCGCCAAGGGTCAATGTGGAAGCTCCCCTGCAGATGCTGGTGACCGCGCTGGGTTACGATGATTACCGCGGGGTGACCGCTGTGGGACGCATCTTCGCCGGTAAGATCCGCGCCGGGCAGCCCCTGGCCCGGCTGACCCTGGATGGACAGTCGTTACCGGAACGGGCGCGCTATCTGTACGTACACCAGGGGCTGGAGCGGGTGGAGGTGGAGGAGGCCCAGGCTGGCGAGATTGTGGCGCTGGCTGGGCTGGAGGGCATCGCCATCGGCGAAACCCTGGCTGACCCCGAAAACCCGGTCGCCCTGCCGCCCATCTTGGTAGAGGAGCCAACCGTGCGGATGACGTTCTCCGTGAACACCTCGCCATTTTCGGGACGCGAGGGCAGATGGAGCACCTCGCGTAAGCTGCGCGAACGGCTGTTCAACGAGATACGCTCAAATGTATCCCTGCGGGTAGCTGAGACTGACAGCCCCGACACTTTCACGGTCTCCGGGCGTGGCGAGCTGCACCTGGCGATCCTGATCGAGACCATGCGCCGGGAGGGTTACGAATTCCAGGTCTCTCGACCTGAAGTCATCTTACACACGAATGAGCTGGGCGAGCTGCTGGAGCCATTCGAAGAAGTGCACATCGAGACTGGCGGGGACACACTGGGTGTAGTCGTGGAAATGCTGGGGGCACGCCACGGCCATATGTTGGATATGCAGGATTCTCCCGATGGGAACGTCCGTTTGGTTTACCTGGTGCCGACACGCGGCCTGTTGGGTTTCCGCTACCAGTTTCTGACCGCCACGCGTGGCACCGGCGTGATGCACACCATTTTCCATGATTACCTGCCGATGACCGGACCCATGTCCAGGCGCAGCTCGGGCTCGCTGGTCTCGTGGGAGATGGGCGTGACCACAACTTACGGACTGAAAAACGCCGAAGAGCGCGGGGTGCTGTTCGTGGGGCCTGGGGTGGAGGTTTACGAGGGGATGGTGATCGGCGAGCATGCCAAACCCGACGACCTGGCGATAAACGTGTGCAAGCAGAAGCACCTGACCAACGTGCGTGCTGCGCGGGCTGACGCCACCGTCCGCCTGACCCCGCCGCGCCAGATGAGCCTGGACGAGGCCATCGAATACCTGGCCGAGGACGAGCTGCTCGAAGCGACCCCGCTCAGCTACCGCATCCGTAAGCGCATCCTTGACACCGAGGAGCGAGGTAAGCAGTCGAAACGGGACAAAGAAGCAATATAATGCTCGGAAAATATCAGGAGGTGGGGTGTTTTGCGGAGCTATGCTCCGCAAAACACCCCACACTGCTTAATTTTAGGACAGGCTGTCGATTTCTAATTCGAATACACGAGAAATCAACTCGATGTTTTCGAGGTGATGTCCGGTCATCAAAACGTAGTGGTGAGAAGCAAGAGAATCCATCATTTTGCGACCATCCGGCACACGCATCACTCCCCCATTCAAGCAGTCAGAGCCGGGGTATTGCACGTACCCCTTCAGCTGGCCCTCGATGACCGTTAATCGGTCGAACGTGGGATGCAGCTTTGCCAGCGTTGCATCTCCGACCGGCAGGCGAGCGTCAATTGCCGTGGCATTCTCGTCGACGATAGCAAGAACCTTCCGTCGTAAAGACCACTCCGTAGAGAAAGGCTGCGGTAAAACGCCCAGGTAGCCGCAATGAGCTGTCAGGACATGGTCCTCCGGCTTATCGATGTCGGGAAATTTTTCGATCCTCTCATGTTTTAGAGCCGCCTGCCCCATCAAGAAGGGGTAAAGATTGGTCATCATGATAGGGGTGTCCAATGATTTATCCAGGATGTATAGGGTCATCATGGATACGAGATCTGCCTCGCAGCCCCAGATGAGCCTTTTCTCCTCATAGAGCATATTCCAGGCGAGACAGGGTGTCGTATCGGAGAAATGGGATTCGTTAAGACAGTTGATCCCCACGCCTCTGATCGTTTCATCTTTATCAAGTTCCCACTTTACAGCAAGGTAGAGCTTAAGGGCGCTGGCTAGTGCCCTTTGAGAGATATCGCCGATCGACAACCTCGATCGCCAGGCTTGCCAGACGGTTTCGACCTCCTGATCAGGAATATGCCTGGCTGCTGCGCCCAGTTCTTTGAAGCTTTTCTTCACGACGGTGAGGCCGAATTTATTTTGCATACGTTGAATGCATTCGTCCTCCCACCAGTAGAAACGCTTGAAGATGCTGGCCTGGAAACCTTGACCTGGGTTGTCCTGAAATACCAGGAACTTCATCCGTTTCAGCTCTCTTTTGACGCCCAGTGCCTTGCAGATCCTTCGGGTTTGTTCCAGGTTGTAAGGAACAATCGTGTTGATGCCTTCCGACCTGAGGTAGCTGCGGATTTCCCAATCCCACATCGAGACCGTGCCGAACTCTGAAGTAATGATGAGCAGTGGAAGGGGGATCTTCCGGATATTATCAACCTGCCGATAAGCGTCTCCCAGCATCTGGGGGAAGACGACCGCTTCGGCTTCGGGGAGGGGCAGGCCGAGGGCCACGGGTTCCAGCAGCTCTGCCTCTTCAGCGAGTAATTTCTTCAATATTTCTGTTTGTGTGTCAAATTCGGCGTCCCTGCCGGGAAAAAAGACGGGGATCAAGCGTGGTTTCATGTCAATTACTCCTCACACATAAGGACTTCTCAAAGCTATTATAAACCCCATATCTCCAAAAACGAAACGAGCGGGACTATCGACCCGCTCATTAGAGGCGACGACGGGATTTGAACCCGTGATCAGGGTTTTGCAGACCCTTGCCTT
>CAZPWU010000160.1:0-5764 GCA_964590325.1 uncultured Anaerolineaceae bacterium
CTGCTCGGATACGTTCTCTGCCTTCTGACCGGAATTGGAAGAGATTGATGTTTGCACCGTTAGGAATTAGTTTAACTTTTCTTAAGGGAATATTACGTTCAATCAACCGCGCCTGTATTCCTTGAGTGACCACAATAATCAAGCGCGCCTTCCGATAACAGGCTTCTTCAAGCCGTGTAGCCCATGCTATCGCTTGGGGATTGGATATTTCTCCGAGGGCTACTGCGGATTCGGGCCACAGGTCACGCACTTCAAAGACCAGCGGGGTATGTTTGAGATAACTCAATACCAGGGCAGCACCACCCACGAAAAGGGGTGGTGATGAAGCGTAGATTAAGTCGTAATGGTCATGGGCAAGGAATAGACCCATCAGTGTAGCATTGACCATGAAGGTAAGGTAAAAAAGCATCCTATTGTGGAAATTTTTAATAGGAGAGGCTTTGACCCATACCCGGATCACATCGATCCCTTCTATTTCTTTCCGTTCAAAGGCTTTCCTGCGATATTCGGGAGAGATGATCCCGGACGGGTGGTTCGGCACCTCTGTGATCATCGTCACTTGATGCCCCAGCCGGACCAGGTTGCGCGCCATTTCGTAAGCTCGTGTCTGTGTAGCGCCCGCTTCAGGAGGGAAATATTGGGAGATGTAAAGGATATGCATACTTGTAGGCGAAGAGGGTAGGAAATACAGACGATGGGATTTCCTTGTTACGTAGAACCGTGACGCACAAGCAATTCCCACATGCCAGATATCCCTAACGCACTGAATATAGCGATGAATGGCATCAGCGGATAATGGAAACGGTCCATTCCAAAAAAGAATGCGTGAAACAAAAGCCAGTAGATAATAATTACCAAAGGGAATAAATAGCCATACGGCCTAAGACCGGGTTGTTTGAGGAACGCGAGCCCGTCAATGGCACACAGGACAATTATAAAATAATACACGTCGGAAATAACGATCAGGGCGGTTTCCAGCAGTGGAGGGAAAGAACTGCTTGTCGATTGGAAGTTCCAGAAGATGCCGGAGTCGTCGCGTTTGAACAAGTGGAACCATTTCAGCGGGATTAAAGACATCCAGCCTACTGGGTGTCCTCGAATAAATTGAAATGCTTGCTGGTATGCCAATGAATCTGCCTGGAATTCATTCAATCCAAGCCTTTGCGCTTCCTGCTGCCACTCCATTGGGATTTCACGCATGTAATGTCCGTTTGCCAGGATGTGGTTACTGATTAGAAAAGTGATACCACCTTCGGTTTGGAGCACGATCCTACCGCTGATCCTGTAGTTGCGTACTAACCAAGGGCTGATCGTCATGAGCATCGCAAAACCGATGACCGCCGAAACCAGGATAGCTTTGCCAAAGTTTGTGCGTTTAAATAAGAGATATACCAGCCAGGATGCGGGCACCAACAATGCAATTGGGCGCACCAGCGAGGCCATCCCAATCGAGAGTCCTGAGAGAGCCAGCCATAACCAATATCCTTTCTCTAACTCCATCCCAAGCAAAAATAAGTATGCTCCCAAGAGCAGCAGAGGTGTGAACAGGTTTTCAGATGCCAGAAGCCCGGTATAAGTAATAAAGCTGGGTAGGAATGCGACGATCCCTGCGGTTATCAAGGCGATTTTTTCGTTTAGACATTTTTTGGCAATTGCGTAAGTTAGCAAACAGGTCAGTGTTCCAAGCACCACATTGAAGAGCTTGGGAACAGCCAGGATATCACCAAATATGGAATAGAGCACTGCCAGAGAAAACGGATATCCAGGCCCGACGAAGGTAGCTGTCAGCCCTTCTCCGCTGAGAATTTGGTGTGCGATTTGGTTATACAGTTCAAAATCCGATACCGGCAGCGCGGGTGTGTATGAAATCCACAATAAGCGGACCAGGGCAGCCAATACCAGGATCACGATTAGCCCTCTGGAGAGAGAGATTTTTGATCGAATAGTCACGTGCCCTTGTCCAGTAGTCCTTTGTACACCTGGGATAGGAGGTGCTTGGCCATGTTCCAGTTATAGCGCCCTTCGGCGGCGATCCGTCCGGCCTGACCAAGCATACTTCGCAGACTCGGATCCCTTAAAGTCTCGATTGCCTTGCGGATGGTCTGCGGCGTAACTTGCTCCAACAAGATCCCGCATCCGGTTTCGCGTACGATGCGCCCCAGGTCGCCAACAGCATTTGCGAGTATAGGTCTTCCAGCTGCCATCGCATAAGAAAGGGTATTCGGGGCGTTGTAGATGGCACCCGGGTAATCCGGGTTGAGGCAATAATAAATCACGTCTCCGGCTGCCATCATCCTCGGTACCTGTTCGGCAGGCAGCCAGCCGCAGTAGCGGACTTCCGGAACAGCCTTAATCGCTTCTTCTACAGATTGTCTTTGGTGTCCGTCTCCCCACAGGATCACCTGGACTTGCGGAATTCCCTGTACAGCCCGGATCAATGGTAGCAGCAAGCGGTTCCTTGAAAAACCACCGATATAAATGATAAATAGGTTGCTTTCCTTGATGCCCAGCTTTTCGCGGGATTGGACTCGTTCAACTTCGCTAGATATATCGAATGTCTCGAGCGGTTGGTAGTTGCCGATCGTCGTCACCTGATGAATACCAGCATCAGCCAGTTTATCTGCAAGCATTGAGCTGGCAGTAATTGTATGGTCTACAGAGCGGATCATGCCTCGTTCCCACCAAGCCAGTACGCGTACCATCAAACCGGGTAAGTAGAGGCTCATCAGGGCCGGGTAGTCTTCGTGGGCATCGTAGACCAGGTGACACCCCGTCTGTTTCTTGATCCGTCGTCCCGCATAGAGTGTGTCCAGATCATGGCAATGGACCACATCCGGGGAGGTTTCAGTTG
Organism: uncultured Anaerolineaceae bacterium; assembly: GCA_964590325.1. Classification (GTDB taxonomy): domain Bacteria; phylum Chloroflexota; class Anaerolineae; order Anaerolineales; family UBA4823; genus CAZPWU01. The sequence continues at coordinate 2,852 of CAZPWU010000160.1, forward strand.
CCAGATGGATGGCTTCCAACCAGAAACGCGGGAGATAAAAGAGCTGGCGCGGACCGCTGCCATATGCCGAGCGTACACTTTGCACCCGTATGATCTTTATACCATCGAGTGATTCACGCTCTGGGTACTCTGCTTGCCGGTCCCAACAAACAATGATGACGTGATGCCCCCATTCAACCAGGGATCGTGCCTCACGCGCAACGCGCGGGTCTGGCCGGAATGGGTTTGAGAGCAGCATGAGGATGTTGCTCATTTCTTCCCCTCAATTAGACCAGCATAGAGCTTTTCCATCTTCGCCATCTCAGATTGGTGGTCAGCCCGTTCGTGTACCAGTCTGATACCCCGGCTGGCAAACTGCTCGCGGAGCGGGGCGTCTCGTAAGAGTTGGATGATCACCTCTGCCAGGCTACCTGCCTCTCTGACCGGTACAAGCCGGCCGTTTCCGCCATCATCGATCCATTCTAACAACGAGGGCAGCCTGCTGACGATGACCGGCACACCACAGGCCATCGCCTCAAGTACTGAGACAGGTGTGCCATCGCTGGATGGGACTGAAACAACAAGATCAGCCATTCGGTAAAGATCGGCGACAGACTCCCAAGGCTCGATCCGTTCAATCCAACGGATAGATCTCGCCACACCTAAAACTTCAATAAGTTTTAGGAGCTTCTCTTTGTAAGCCTGATCAGTATTGTAATCCCGTAGTACGAACACTACGTCGGGAATTGCATCACGTACCCGAGGAATGGCTTTAATAATAATATCCAGGTTGTAAACCGGATTTACCCCGCGTGGACTGAGAACGACCGGTGCATCTCCAATCCCAAGTTGGTTACGGATGAGATGGTTGTTCCCTTCCGGATTAAACAGGGTAAGGTCTACCCCCCACTGTACCAGGTAAGTATTATCTGAGACAGCACCAAAACGAATGGCTTGTTGACGAAGGTCCTCCGAATCGGCTGTGATCATATCAGCTTGTTTAAGCACAAAGAAAGCCAATCTTTTTACTATCCATGATCGATAGGGATGTTGATAAAGGTCACTTCCCCAGGGAGTTACCACAAAAGGGTGATATCCAGTAAAAGAACCCAACCAGCCGGCGCTGGAAACGCGGTGAGCATGCAGGATATCGGGTTCCCAATCCCGCACAATGTGTCGAGTCCATATCACCCAAAACAAGTAGCGTAAAACCGGAATGTTTAACCGCTCGGGCAACCGGTAGATTGTCAAACCAGACCAGGGATAAAGGAGAAGATCATCGGCGATAAGACAGACCTGGTGACCCTGCTTGATGAACCAATCTACCCATCTACGGGTATGTGTGGAGTTAGGATTTGAAATGAAACAGAGCCTCACACCTGCTCAACCTTTTGGAATAAGCCAAGATAATGGGTTTTCTTGAGTCCAGGCACTAAATCCAATAAGTCACAGAGGTAAGGGGATTTTTTAGCGATCTGAGTTGCCCGTAGAGGATGCAAACCACGTAGGGTTAATATGACTGTACGGGGGAATAGTTCGAGGATTTCATCGGTATCAATCCCTCGAGTGTTAGCTGATCGACCAATACGCATATCGTACCAAAGGATATACCCGCCGGGTTTTAACACTCGCAACATTTCTTGAGCAACCCTTTGACGTACTTTCATATCCAGAATGGAGGAAAAAACCGTAAATTGACTTACCAGATCGAAGAATCTATCCGAATAGGGAAGTGCTTCAGCATTACCAACTCGCAGATCAATTGGTGCAGGGCATAGGATTTGCGCCTGTTCTATCCGTTGAGGCATTAAGTCCACACCGTTCAAGTTTATCGGAGGGGTACCCAGGCTGGCGAAAAACCGTAAGAAGCTGCCATTTCCACAACCCACATCCAGTATCTGCATCCCTTCAATGGGGAGGTTGTATTTATTAAACAGCTTAACCAATGCCCTTTCTTGGGCTTGACGGAAATATATTGATATTGGGTTGCGCGGGTGCCAGATATAAGTCAAATCCTTTGGGTCTGGCTGGTATACGGTGGCATACACTTCTTTTATTCGATCAATCTCATCCGGATTTTGCATCGCTCAAGCCTTCTACATCGTATAAAAAATTATGATATTTCATCGAGTAATTGTGCCAGCGTACCAGTTAGTAACTGACGGTTATAACGCATAATGACTTCGGGTTTAGGATTTACTTTAAGCTCACCTTGTTTCCATTTCCTATACAATGACGCGAGTCGGCTGGCAATGGCTTCTGTGTCTTCTGGGTCCACGACTACACCCGCTTGAGCTTCCTGCACCAGGTCAGCTGCTGCACCTGGCGGTGCCAGGCATAGTATAGTTTTTTGGGCTGCCAGATATTCAAATATTTTTCCGGTGAGCACAACCTCACTACCGGTTCCTGACCCGACTACTAAGAGCAGTAAGTCGGCTGCCAGCAGGTGCGCTATCGATTGACGGTGAGGTATGTAACCAATTAATTGAACGATATCCGAAAGATCGAATCCCTTGATTTGTTCATTAACCGCAGAGCCCATATTGCCTACAAAACGGACATGTAAATCCTGCCTTGATATTTTATGTTGATCAATGAAGGTGCGTAATCCCTTTAAAAAATAATATGGGGTTTGCTTCTGACCATAGAAGGACCCGGAATATATAATAGTAAATTTATCATTTTTCTTGTCGATCGGGCTTATCCCATCAAAGTCATTGGGATCATAACCATTGGGGAGCAGATGAACATGGTTATATGGCATAAATGGGTAGCGGGTTTCCAGGGCCATTTTCATAGGCTGGCTGACCACAGTGATTCGGTCTGCCTTTTCGAGAACCTGCTGTTCAAGCTTCTGGTTGATTTCTCTCTAAAACAGTGCGGAGATTAGTATGCAAGATGCGCCGAGTGAAGGGTCACGGAAATCGGCTACCC
>CAZPWU010000161.1:0-5744 GCA_964590325.1 uncultured Anaerolineaceae bacterium
GAGCAGAATTAAAGTTAAACAATAAGTTTATCGCCATTTATGCTGGGATACATGGTATTGCACAGGGATTAGAAAACCTCATCGAAGCAGCAAACCAGCTTAGGGAGGCCAAGGATATCCATTTTCTAATGATCGGTGAGGGGCCAAAAAAGGCGGATATCGCGGAATTAGCAGCTCGATACGCCCTGTCTAACCTGACCATGTTGTCTGAACAACCTCGGGAGGATATGCCGGATTACCTTTCTGCAGCGGATGTAGCTATAATCCCTTTACGTAACCTGGAATTGTTTAAAGGAGCTCTACCTTCTAAGTTATTCGACGCCTGGGCTTGCCAACGCCCTGTTCTGCTCAGCAGTATCGATGGTGAGGCACGACATGTGCTGGAATTAGCTGGCGGAGGGATTTGTGTACCTCCCGAAGATCCTACCCTGATCGCCGAAGCCTTAATCGTATTAAAGAACCAACCCGCTGAACGAGGAGCAATGGGCCTTAGAGGTCGTTTTTATACAGTTGATCACTACTCTCGCCAATCTCTTGCGAGGGATTTGGCGGATTTATTGGAAGATGTGGTGGCTGTATGAAAATCATCCATGTGGTCGGTGCACGTCCTAATTTTATGAAAATTGCCCCAATAATCCGGGAATTAAATAATTACCCGGAATTTCATTCTGTTTTGCTTCACACCGGACAGCATTATGACGAAACCATGTCCGATATATTTTTCAAGGACTTGGGAATTCCTCCCCCGGATATTAACCTGGAGGTTGGCTCAGGCAGCCATGCCGAACAGACCGCTGAGATCATGATGCGTTTTGAGCCCATCCTGATTGAACACAAACCGGACCTGGTTTTGGTCGTCGGCGACGTCAATTCAACCCTGGCTTGCAGCCTGGTGGCAGCGAAACTACACATCCCTATCGCTCATGTCGAAGCCGGCGTGCGCAGTTTTGATCGGGGCATGCCGGAGGAAATCAATAGGGTTGTGACAGATGCACTCGCGGACTTACTGTTCACCCCATCGCGTGAGGCGGATGCTAATCTGGCTCACGAAGGGATAGCACCAGAGAAAATACATTTTGTCGGCAATGTCATGGTCGATACTCTGCTCAATGCTGTCGAGTTGGCTGCTCAGCGCCAGACCTGGCTCAAATGGAATTTTAAACCCCATGAATATGCCGTATTGACATTACATCGCGCCTCTAATGTTGATGAAATTAATACTATATCTGAAATCATGTCAGCACTATCACAGGTGACGACGTATCTTCCCATATTATTTCCAATTCACCCTCGTACTTCAAAGCGACTTGTGGAAGCTAATCTAGATAATAAAGTACAATCAATACCAGGTCTGATTCTCAGCGAGCCTCTGGGATATCTGGATTTCCTATGCTTGCTCGGTCAAGCTAAGCTGGTCCTGACCGACTCGGGTGGCATCCAGGCTGAAACGACCATGTTAGACGTCCCATGCTTAACTTTACGTTGGAATACAGAATGGGGAGTGACCATCACTCAGGGAACCAACGTCCTCGTTGGAACGGATCACGATCGTATCATCGAGGAAGCAAAAAGGATCTTGGAGGGTCATGGAAAACAGGGGTCGCGACCAGAACTATGGGATGGAAATACTGCCCAACGAATCGCAACAATCCTTACAAGGTTTTGAAGCTCACCAAATGAGTATAAACTATAAGATAACCAGTGAGTTATCGTTAATATCGATCAACTATTAAATTTACCCCTAGCGTACGTGGTGGAGATGTATATGTCTACAAACATAAAACGATTAGGAGTATTGACGAGTGGAGGCGATGCTCAAGGTATGAATGCTGCCTTACGGGCAATTGTACGAACAGGACTTGAGCGTGATCTTGATGTATATGCAATTTACGAAGGTTACAAAGGGATGGTAGATGGCGGTGACCGGATCCGCAAGATGAATTGGGATTCGGTCGGTGGTATTCTTCATCGCGGAGGTACCGTTATTGGGACCGCACGATGTGAAGAGTTCCGCACCCACGAAGGTCGGCTAAAAGCTGCCAGGAACCTGATTGAGAAAGAGATCGATAGCCTAGTTATTATTGGCGGAGACGGCAGCTTGACTGGTGCAAACATATTCCGCCAGGAATGGTCATCGCTTCTGGCAGAGTTGGTAGAAAAAGGGGAAATTAAACGTGACGCAGCAGAAAGCCATCCTCATCTTATCATCGTCGGTTTAGTCGGCTCGATAGACAACGATATGTTCGGTACCGATATGACGATCGGTGCTGACACCGCCCTGCATCGTATTACCGAAGCTGTCGATGCGATATCCAGCACTGCGGCGAGTCATCAACGTACTTTTGTCGTCAAGGTCATGGGGCGTAACTGCGGTTACCTGGCACTGATGAGCGCCCTGGCTACCGGGGCGGACTGGGTCCTGATACCCGAAAATCCGCCTGATGTTGAAGATTGGGAAAAAACCATGTGTGACCTATTGAAGGAGGGTCGTAAAGCGGGCCGTCGAGATAGTATCGTCATTATGGCAGAAGGTGCGTGTGATAGGCAGGGGAACTATATCGGAAGTTCACATGTACAAAAGGTACTGGAAGAAAACCTGGGCGAGGAAGTTAGAGTAACCGTGCTTGGTCACGTTCAAAGAGGTGGCACACCAAGTGCATTTGATCGCAACCTAGGTACCCTGATGGGCCATGCCGCGGTGGAAGCTATTTTGTCTGCCAAGCCTGACGACGAACCCCAATTAATCGGCATGCGCGGAAACCGTATGACAAAATCACCCCTAATGTACTGTGTGGAACAAACCCATGGGGTCGCTGATGCTATTGCTGTTAATGATTATGAAAAAGCAATGGAATTACGTACCGGCAGTTTTAAAGATGCCTTCCAGACATTAAGAATCTTTGTACGCGCTCTGCCCCACCCTCCTCAACCTGGACATAGGCGATTACGGCTGGGGGTTTTAAATTCTGGAGCACCAGCTCCGGGAATGAACACCGCTTCACGTGCTGCGATCAGATTGGGCATTGATAAAGGTCATATTATGCTGGGGATCAGAAATGGCTTTCAGGGATTGGTCGACGGGGAAATTCAGGATATGGAGTGGATGAGTGTCAATGGATGGGCATCAATGGGAGGTTCGGAATTGGGTACCAACCGGAAAATACCCAAAGGCAGTGACCTCTATGCTATTGCGCGCACAATAGAAAAATATGACATCCAGGGTTTATTGATCATCGGAGGTTGGACAGGATATGAGGCAGCTGATAAGCTTTTGAATGAAAGAGGCAATTATCCGGCGTTTAATATCCCGATGGTATGTTTACCAGCTACGATTAATAATAACCTTCCTGGTACTGAGCTTTGTATTGGTGCTGATACTGCCTTGAACAACATCGTCGAGGCTGTGGATAAAATCAAGCAATCTGCCGTGGCTTCACGCCGTTGTTTTGTTGTGGAAGTTATGGGACATTATTGCGGTTATCTGGCGCTTATGGGGGGCCTGGCAACAGGGGCTGAAAAAGTTTATATGAATGAAGAAGGCGTGACCCTCCACGACCTGCAGGTAGATTTAGAAAATTTGGTCCGTGGATTTAAAGGAGGAAAACGACTAGGCTTAATGATCCGCAATGAATATGCTAATAATGTTTATACAACTCCTTTTATGTGTGCACTCTTTGAAGAAGAGGGTCATGATCTTTTTGATGTCCGAGAGGCTATTTTAGGGCACCTACAACAAGGCGGTGATCCATCACCTTATGACCGGATACAGGCAACCAGGTTAGCGCAGCTATGTGTAAATTTCTTAATCGAAGAAGCTGATAAAGGTTCTGACAGAATTGCTTTTATCGGTCAGCAAGCCGGACAGGTAAAATTCCATGACATGCAAGACTTTCTACGTATGGTCGATGAACCCCACCAACGCCCTAAGGAACAGTGGTGGTTGTCATTGGGTGAGGTGGCGAAATTATTAGCGCAACCCGGTCCAAGTCGATAATTCTTAAAATACATGAAACAATTTAAACGTTCTTTTATTTTTACACTCCTGGCAGTATTTTGTACTTTTGCTGTCTTTATTTCCGGGTATTGGACCCGTGGTCAGCAACAAACGAGCTCTACCAATTTTCCGATTCTCCATGAAGCCTATGAAATTCTCATACAACATGCTTTACAACCAATACCAACACCTCCAGCGATAGAATATGGCATGATCCGAGGTATGTTGCAGGCATACGGGGATCCACATACCATCTTCCTGGAACCAGTCCAGAGTGAATTGGAAACTGACAACCTACAAGGCAGTTATGGGGGGATCGGTGTTCGCCTCGGTAATGATGCTCAGGGTCATGTCATCCTTTATCCTTTTCAAGACAGTCCGGCCTATAAAGCTGGTGTTAAAGAAGGAGATCGATTGTTAATGGTAGGCGATCTGGAGATATCAACGGAAATCCCCATTGATGACATTAATGCTGCAATCCGTGGACCAGTCGGACAAAAAGTAACCCTAAAGATATCACGGGCACCAGATTATTCACCTACGCAGATATCTGTTAAGTTTGAGGTAATTCAGCTTCCGTCGGTAAGCTGGCATATCGATGCAGACCAAAAGCGATTAGGCATCGTTGAAATAAATATAATAGCCACCACCACTCCTGATGAGGTTACTCATGCAGTTCAGGATCTGATTTCACGGGGTGTAGAGGCTATTGTCCTAGACTTAAGAAACAACGGTGGCGGTTTGTTGGATGCGGGAATAGATACAGCCAGGCTTTTTTTAAAAGAAGGTGTTGTAATTGAACAACAGTACCGTGGCGAAGATATAAAAAAATATGAGGTTGATAAACCAGGACTCTTCGTATCCCTTCCTATGACGATATTGGTCAATCAGAACACTGCCAGCGCTTCCGAAATCATCGCTGGATCGCTCCAAGTTCATAAACGCGCCAAACTTATTGGTACTCCAACCTATGGCAAGGATACCGTTCAATTGGTATTTAACCTTCGAGATGGATCAAGCCTGCACGTCACTGCAGCCCAATGGTGGATCCCAGGCCTCGAGCCATCACTTGGCGGTCATGGCCTACAACCCGACATTAGCCTCTCTCCCGAGGATACCAATTCTGACAACGCTATTCGAACAGCTATACAGGTGTTATTCCCCTCAAACTAGTCCATGTATGATCGTAAAATTTCAATCAAGCCTCACAGTCCTCGTAGGGGCTGCCTGAGGTTATCTATTATCGGTTTCGGTATATTCATCCTGACGCTCCTATATTTACTGGCACCCATCCGCACGAATATCCTGATATTAGGGATTGATGCCAGGCCAGAAGAAGGCAACATCGGTCGCAGCGACACCATGATTTTAACAACCATCATACCGTCTCGCCCTTATGTGGGTGCTCTATCCATCCCCCGTGATTTATGGGTGACCGTCCCAGGTTATGGCGAAAACCGGATTAATACCGCCCACTTTTACGCCGAAAGCGAACATCCAGGCTATGGCCCAGTAGCTGCGATGGATACTGTTCGTGTAAACTTTGGGGTAAACATCAATTACTATATCCGTCTGCGGTTTGACGGTATCCAATATTTAGTAGACGCAATAGGTGGGTTGGACATCGATCTGACTGGTCCTATATCAGGTAATACCAGTGGAAAGCACCTTTTTACCGGTCAACAGGCATTGGCGTTCATACGTGATCGTACAGGTTCGGATGATTTTTTCCGATATGGTCCTTAGCCCA
>CAZPWU010000162.1:0-5742 GCA_964590325.1 uncultured Anaerolineaceae bacterium
GCCAGGAGATTGGCCAGGGGTCGTTCACCGTCGCGGCACAGATGGCTGCTGCCGCCCTGGGGGTGCCCTACGACTGGGTGCGGGTGATGGGTCCGCTGGACACCGACAGCAGCCCCTACGAGTGGCAGACCGTCGCCAGCCGCCTGACGTGGAGCATGGGCAACGCTGTCGTCGCCGCGGCGCGCGACGCCCGTCAGCAAATTCTCGATGTAGTCGCTAAAGCCTGGGGCGAAGATGTCTCCAATTTGGACATCATCGAGGGTAACGTGGTCTCGTACAAATCTGAAGAAGTCCTGCCCCTCAAGAACATCGTCGTCTACGGCATCCCCAAACCAAACGACCAGGGCTGGACAGGCGGGCCAGTTGTGGGACGCGGCAACTTCATGCCCACCTATGTTACCGGCCTCGACCCCCAGACCGGACAGGGGCAACGCGCCGTTGTACACTACACCACCGGCGCACAGGCCGTGGAGGTCGAAGTGGACCTGGATACCGGGCAGGTGGAGGTTCTACGCGGTGTGACAGCCTTCGACGTGGGCAAGGCGATCAACCCCGATATGGTACGAGCGCAAATGGAGGGTGGCTTTGTCCAGGGGATGAGCACGGCCTTGTTCGAGGAATTACAGCTCAAGGAAGGTGTAGTGCAAAACCCCAGCTTCGTGGATTACCGCATCGCCACCAGCGCCGACGCGCCGCGCGATCTCCAGACAATCATTGTCGAGGTGGCCCAGGACGACGGCCCATGGGGGGCGCGCGGCATCGGTGAGCACCCGATGGTGCCCACCATCCCGGCTATCGCCAACGCTATCTACGATGCCATCGGCCTCCACCCCGGCGCGCCGCCGTTCACATCTGAGAAGATGTACCTGTTGATGCAAGAAGCAGGGCTTGTAGAGTGAACAGGGGATAATGGAGTAGGGGATAGGTGCTTATTCCCTATCCCCTTCACAAGAGGTAACCTTGGCGATCAAAACTCTCATCAAACGCAGCGAATACCATGACTCGGTCACCCTGATGCTCGTTGCCCGAGAATTATCTCACATGTCTGGGGTGAGCGATGCTGCCGTGGTAATGGCGACCGAGGCTAATAAGGGTCTGCTAAAGAATGCGGGGCTGCTCACCCTCGAAGTGGAATCCATCACCGCTAACGACCTGGTGATCGCCGTCAGCGGCCCTCTTGAAATTCTGGACGCAGCCCTGGCCGAAGCTGAAAAGCTGTTATCTGGTAAGCAAGCGGTAATAAAAACCGGCGAATTTCACCCTAAGACGCTGCGCAGTGCGGTCAGAGCCAATCCCAACGCCAACATCGCCGTCATCTCGGTAGCGGGCCGATACGCCGCCGCCGAGGCCTGGGATGCTTTGCATTACGGCCTGCACGTGCTGCTATTTAGCGACAACGTCTCGCTCGAAGACGAGATCGCACTTAAGCGCTACGCCGTCGAGCACGGCCTGCTGCTGATGGGGCCGGGGGCGGGTACTGCCATCCTCAACGGCGTGGCATTGGGTTTTGCCAACGTGCTCCCAACGGGGCCGGTGGGGATCGTCTCGGCGGCGGGGACGGGATTGCAAGAAGTGAGCACGCTGCTTGCAAAGCAAGGCGTCGGTATTTCGCAGGGCATTGGCACGGGCGGGCGTGACCTAAGGGAAGAGGTAGGTGGGTTGATGATGCTGGCAGGTCTGCGGGCCCTACAAGACGACCCGGCGACGCGTGTTATCATCCTGGTCAGCAAACCGCCTGCGCTCTCGGTTGCGCGCACAGTCCTCGACCAAGCAGCGTTGGGTGATAAACTTACGGTGGTATGTTTTTTGGGAGGAGATCGGACCCTGAATGTCTCGGAGAGCCTTAGATTCACGAGCACCCTCGATGAAGCCGCATTCCTGGGCGCGCAAGAAGCCATGGCTGCCGACCGCGGCGAAACAAAGCAACGTTCACTGCCGACGAATAAAGGGGGTGAGCATGCCCCGGTCGTGCACTCTCGCTTGCAGCCCGGTCAGCGCTTCCTGCGCGGCCTGTTTTCCGGCGGTACGCTGTGCTACGAAGCCCAGGTCATATGGCATAATCTGCTACCCGATCCGGTATTGTCAAATGCGCCGCTGGACGAGGTCAACCGCCTCCCCGATTCCACTCGCAGCCAGGGGCACACTGCGGTGGATCTGGGTGAGGAGGAATTTACCGTAGGCCGACCGCACCCAATGATTGACAATGACCTGCGCATCCGCCGCTTGTTCCAAGAGGCCCGCGATCCCGAGGTAGCAGTTGTCATGTTGGACGTAGTACTCGGCTATGGAGCGCACCCCGACCCGGCCTCTGAGCTGGCCCCTGCCATACGGCGAGTACGTGAGATTGCAGGTGAGTCAGGCCGTGAGTTGCCTGTCGTCGCTTCTGTCACCGGCACCGAAGGCGACCCGCAAGGTCTGACACGCCAGGTTTGCATGTTGGAGGAGGCAGGGGTGGTGGTGTGTGAGAGTAACGCTGCCGCGTCGAGACTGGCGGGAAGAATCGCAATGCGTGATGTGTGAAGTTCACACATCGGATAACCAACTGGAATGGCTATGACCCCTAAACCCATCAGCGCCCTTTTTGGAAAACCGCTCACCGTCATCAATATCGGCCTCGACAGCATGGCCCAATCGGTGCAGGCTCAGGGTGTACCGGTGATAGAGGTGGACTGGCGGCCCCCAGCGGAGGATGTACCGCGCCTGCGGGTGACCCGCAGCGGAATAGACATTGATACCGCTAACGAAGAAGTCTGCCGTCGTATCCGGCAAGGTCGCCCTACACTGGTGGGGATGGGCATTGCCCGCGAGGTTGTCCCCGGTATGCATGACCACCTGATCCTGCATGCTGGACCGCCGATTACCTGGGAGCGCATGTGCGGTCCCCAGCGAGGAGCCGTGATGGGTGCGTTGATCTACGAGGGGATTGCACACGACCAGGCGGAAGCCGCCCATATCGCTGCTTCCGGGGGAGTCGAGTTCGCTCCTTGCCACCACCATCACGCCGTCGGGCCGATGGCGGGTGTTATCTCGCCGTCTATGCCAGTTTTCATCATCGAAAATACAACTTTTGGTAACCGGGCTTACTGCACCCAAAACGAGGGCCTGGGCAAGGTGCTGCGCTATGGCGGGATGGGCCCCGAGGTGTACACCCGCCTGAAGTGGATGGAAACCGACCTCTATCCGGCACTTGACCGGGCCCTGCAATCTATGCCCAACGGTATTGACATTCGCAGCCTGATCGCCCAAGCCTTGCACATGGGCGATGAGTGCCACAACCGCAACCGCGCGGCTACCTCGTTGTTCCTGCGGGCAATTGGCCCAGCGCTGGCCCGCACCAGTCGCGACAATGAGACTCTGGCAAAGGTGATCGAATTCATAGACCAAAATGACCACTTTTTTCTGAACCTTTCCATGCCCGCTGGGAAAGTTATGCTCGAACCGGCGGAAGGTGTAGAGGGAAGCACGATTGTTACCGTGATGGCGCGTAACGGCGCAGACTTCGGTATTCGCCTGGCGTCCATGCCCCAGCGCTGGTTCACTGCACCTGCCGGGAGGGTGCAGGGGTTGTACTTTCCTCAATTCACCGAGAACGACGCTAACCCCGACATCGGCGACAGCACCATCACCGAGACAGCCGGCTATGGTGGGTTTGCGATGGCTGCCGCGCCTGCTATCATCAAGTTCGTCGGCGGCACCCCACAGATGGCACTCAACACCACCCTGGAGATGTACGAGATCACCTTCAGCGAGCACGAAAATTTCACCATCCCCGCCCTAAATTTCCGCGGCACCCCCCTCGGCATCGACGTGCGCAAGGTAATGGAGACGGGCATTCTGCCCCAGATCAACACCGGCATCGCTCATAAAGACCCTGGAGTAGGAATGGTGGGGGCTGGGATTTTGCGCGCGCCAGAGAAGTGTTTTCGGGAGGCGTTTGACTACCTCACCACATCCTTTTAGTATTGAAAAGTCTAAAGACCTGGAGATGAAGCTATGAAATTTCTGGACCTCACCATTCCCCTCGGTATCGCAACCCCACCCTGGCCCACGTATGAGCCGCTGCAAGTCAAGTATTTCAAGCGCCTGGCGCCCAATGGGGCCAATGGGCAGGTGGTCACTCATTCCAATCATCTCGGCACCCACCTGGATGGCGAAATCCACTTCCACACCCCTGGCAAGGATATCGCCTCGCTTGACATGGATTATCTGGTCAACCAGGCCGCCGTCGTAGACCTGAGCGACATCTGCGGGGACTATGATGTCTACACGAGCCAGATGGTCGAAGAGCGCGTCGAAGTCCGCCAGGGCGACATCCTCATCATCCACACCGGCTACCACCACTTTGGCTGGGACATGCCTACCGCCGACGAAGTCCGTTATATGGTCAAGCACCCCGGTCCGGACCGCGAGTTCGCATTATGGGCCAAGGCCAAGAAACTGCGCTGGATTGGTGTGGACTGCGGCAGCGCTGACCACCCTATGAATACCATCATCCGCGACTGGATGCCACGCCAGGCCCGACAAGCCGACCGCGTCTTCAAGAAAAAGTATGGCATGCCGTTGGCCGACTTCTTCGACGACACCAAGTACCAACTTATGCACCTGGAGATGTTCCCCTTCGGCATTATCCATGCTGAATGCCTGGGAGGGGAGATCGACCTGCTGATCAATCGCCGTGTGATGGTGGGCTTCTTCCCCTGGCGATTTGTAGATGGCGAGTCCAGCATTGGGCGCTGCGTGGCAGTGGTGGATGACGACGAGTACGACGCGCTGATGGCCAGGAAAGCCATCCTGCCCAAGACGAAGTTCGGCGACGCGTACGATCCCAGGCACGGGGAAAGCATTAACAAGTTGAGCCAGGCGAATCTGGCATAACGACCACGAGGAGAAAAAAGTATGCCCGTAGACATGGAACTCGAAGCTGTTTTACGACCACCCCAAATCCCCATGGTGCCCTATCCGCCCAAGGTTATCACGCTGGCGAACGGTAAGAAAATGGTCGTCCGCCAGGCTTCCCGTGAGGATGTACCGTCAATCCTCAAGTCCGTCCATCCCTGTTTGTTCATCGAGCGGGACTATTATGATATTGTCAGCGCCCGGCTGTACGGCGAGTTGCTGGCCTGGTACCGCTACCGAGTGAAAAGTGAATACTGCCTGATCGGGCAAATAGACAGCTACCTGGTTGGGGTAGTCAATGGCCGCCTGGAAAACGAAAAGGTTGGCATGAGCTACCACACCCTGGCGATTGACCGCGGTTTGCGCATCGGTTCGCACCTGTTCGCCGCCAAGATGGAATACCACATGGACTACCTGGGGCAGGAATCCGTGCTGATTGTCGCTGAAAGCCCAATTGGTTTCCGCCGTTGGATGATCGAGTACCCCCTGGAAAAGACCAATATCCCCCACGAACTGGGCGGCGGCGATTCATACCGCCTGACAAGGGACATCTACTTTGCTGCCAAGCCTCGCTTGGTGGTCGGAGACCGTCCGGTGCCGCAGGATCTGCTCGACGAGGCCATGGTGGGAATCAAGTTTGCCGATGATGACACGATTCGCGAGCGGATCGCCGGGCTGAAAGGGAGATGAGACGATGAGAGACGTTGCAATTATCGGTGTGTCCCAGACAAAATTCGGAGAACTTTGGGATACTTCATTTAGAGATATGATAACCGAGGCCGGTTTGAAGGCCATTGGAGATGCAGGTATTGAAGGAGCCGATTTGGAGGCTATGTATGTAGGTAA
>CAZPWU010000163.1:0-5715 GCA_964590325.1 uncultured Anaerolineaceae bacterium
CATACAGGCTGTCGCTATAGACATAGACCCCACCGCCATAGCTGGCATTATTGCTCTCGATAAAGGTATTGTACAGGTAAACCGAGCTGCCGTTGGCATACACACCCCCGCCATAATATACAGTGGTCGTATTGTTGGAAAGGACGCTGCAGCGTGTACCCAGGCAGGTATAGCTGCCCAGGTTCATTATCACGGTCGAGCCATTGATGGCGTAGACGCCGCCGCCGAAACTACCCGCCGTGTTGTAATAGATAGCGCTCTTTCCGCTGTACAGAGAGCTGTGATCGAGGTACGCCCCACCGCCGTTGCCGGACGTGCCGGCATGGTTATCGTACAGCTCAGCCTCGTCTAGCAGATAGACGGTACTGCCTTGCGCATATACTCCGCCGCCGCTGCCGCTGGCGGTGTTGCCGTCGATCTCCGAGCACGAGCCGTTGATGGTCAGCGTGCTGGTAATCAGGTAGGCGCCACCACCAACAGTAGCGTTATTGCCATAAATATCAGAACAGTCGGTGAAGGAGGCGCTGCCCTGCCTCAAATAGATCCCGCCTCCAAACCCACTGCCGGTAGCTGCATGGTTGCCGTACACATCGGCGGAAGATGGCATCGACAGCATGGGTGCCTGGTTGTATTCCTGGGTGCCATACACACCCGCTCCGATCGGAGCAGTATTGTTATAGATATTGCTGTTGGAGAAGGTCGCCTGCCCTCCGTAGAGGCGCAAGCCACCTCCATAATCGGTGGCGGTGTTATTGTAGATGTTGACATTGCTGGCCTGGAGGTTTGAATCTGAACCGACCCAGATCCCTGCACCATAAGTCCCCGTGTTCCCATATACATCTACATTCTCCAGGACCAGGGTGCCGGACCCGACTTCATTGCGGATACCTCCCTGGCTTCCATTCCCATTAGTGATGTTCAGGTTGCGCAAGGTAGCGCCTGTGCCAGCTGTGTTAATCAAGAACACAACACCGGATCCGGCACCGCCGTCGATGGTCGTGCGTGCCGATGAGGCGCTGGCGCAGCCGTTGTAGCCGCCTTGCAGTGTCAGGTTCATGCCGATGGTGAGATTCTCAATAAAAGTAACATTGCCTTCGATCAGCAGCCGGTCGCCGGGGTTGGAGGCAGCGATGGCGGCCGCGATTGTGGCATAGGTGCAGCCGTTGCCCACCGTGCGGTCTACTGTTGGACCGCTGTATTGGGGTGGAACGGAGCTCCCACCCACCCCCACTCCCTCTAACGGGTCATTAAAGTCCTTGAATGCCTGAGCACGTCGGGCAGCCGCCTCAGCCGCCTGAGCCTGGTTCCGCGCCAGTTCCTCAGCCTCGCTGACCTGTGAGGTCTCAGGAGGTGGCGGGGCAGATTCGGCCAGTCGCCCCTGGGCTTCGACAATCTCGCCCATCGCCAGGTCGCGCGCCCGCCCGGTCAGGCTGCCAAGCAAGCCCACCACGGCCTGGGGTCCGATCCGGCGGGCGGCCTCAAGCCCGGCCAGCCCAGCCATCGTTTTAGCATCGACACCCCCCGCCCCTGCTGAGCCCTCGGCTTCCAGGGCACGCTGCCAGAGTTCCCCAGTCGTAGGCGCTTCCCGGCTGGGCAGGACCCCTTCCGAGGAGGGATCGCTTTCCGGGGACTGTGCAGGCGCCGGCAGTTCCGGCAGAGAGGCGCCGGGTATGGCCGACATGCCCTGCAGCACGCCCACCGAGGCCTGACAGACCCCCGCATCGAGCGGTTTGCAGCCTTCGCAGGCCAGCGAATAGTCCTGCGGTCCCTGCGGCACGGTCGTGCCGTGCACGCGCACAATCCATGTGCCAACCTCCGGCGTTGGCACCTGCACCATTTCCTGGTTGTTACGATTGTCCACGCCGCGCGTGGCATTGTTAGCCGGGTTGGCGGGGTTCAGAATCCATGGTCGCCAGACTGTCCCACTGGGCGAAACCAGCTCCAGGTCCAGGTTGTTGATCAGCGTCGGGTTGGCGTTGAAGGTAGCTTCGAAATCGTCCCACGCCAGGGTCACTCTGGCTGGATTTGTACTGTCAGGGACGATGAAATAGTATGAGTCGACATCCCCCTGCACCAGGCTTTCCTGCCTGAAAGCCTTGCGCGTGATCAGGTCCACCGCGGCTGGGACGTTCACCTGCCCATAACCCCATTGGTAGTCGGGGCCGGGATTGCCCAGGTCATCGGCGGTCTGGATGAGGATGGTTTTAGCTGTAGAGGGCCAGAAGTTACCCGAGGTGTTGTACACCGACCGGTACTGCTGCAGCATCAGGGCAATGCTGCCTGCTACAGCCGGCGTCGCCATCGAGGTGCCGCACTTCACCGTATAGGCATTGACCGGGCTGTTATCGGTGGAGGTGACGCCCAGATCGCCGGTCGTCTGGCAGGCGCCCGCCGTAACGATCGGCTTGATGCGCCCATCCTCGGTCGGACCCCAGGAGGTGTGGGCGTACTGGGTATTATCGTTGGTGTTTGAGCCGCCGACCTGGATGGGGTTCTTGGCATCCGCAGGAGGGGCGACCAGGCTGTAGTTAGGGGTGCAGGACGTACCCCAGCCGCGCTCATTACCGACTGCGCAGGTAGCAATGTACTTATCGCCGATACCCACCAGGCTGTTCCCGCCGCGTATCATCTGGTCCAGCAGCACCGAGCTCATTCCGTACTTGCCCATGATGGCGCAACCCGCGGGGTAGTAGTTCGCGTAAATATTAGCACCCAGGCTGGCAGTACCGATGTCAGCGCCATAAGTGTTCTGCGCGGCTGCCCAGTCGGCTTCGATATCACCTGGATTGTTATAGAATAAATATCCAACGTAATTCCACTGGTAAGCGTAAGAGATGATGTCGACATTGGTCGCCATGCCGCGCCACTGCAAGGCGGTGCCGCCCTGGCTAGCGCTGTTGGCGCCGCTGCCACCCAATGTGCCTGCCACATGCGTGGCATGATCGGTGATCGGTGCCGCATCGCCACTCGTCACCCGTGCCCCGAAATCGACATGGGGGCCTACCCCACCGCCATCGTAGACCAGAACATCGACGCCGGTGCCGTCCAGGTTATAGGGGGCAGCCTGCACCGTATTCACGCCGATCTGCTGGCGAATGCCGTCGTTGGCCTCGCCCAGCGCAGGTTGAGCAGCTTCAATCCACTGCACGGCTTCCTCGGCTGCCAGGGAGCGGATATTATCGCGCGGCATCTCTGCTACGAGGACCTTGATCCCCACTACCTGCCCGGTAATCTTTCCGCCGTATCTTTCGACCAGCGCCCGACCAGCCTCCAGGTCCTCGTCGCCATACAGCGCCACATACACCGCGGCGCTGCCGTCGGGCATCAGATTATACGGAGCCCATTGGTTATCACGAATAACAGGATCGAGTTTATCGTCGATGGTCAGCTCTCCGGCCCAGGTTACGCCCGGCAGCTTCAGTAAAGCGGTCACATCCAATGCCGGGAACGAAGCGATCCAGGCATAATCCGGGACATAGGCCAGGAGTTTAAGCCCTTGTGCTTCCAGCGCTGCCTTAGCCGCCTGGCGCGGGATAAAATCGAGCTGGACAAGGAGATGAACACGCCCACCCTCCGGGCGCGACAGACGTCCCAATGCCTGGATATCCGGCGCGGAGGGAAGGAACTCACGCGACTTGAGGTGGATGGTGTGAGGCGCCGGTGGTGCACCGACCAGGATCGGTTGAGTGGGTTGGACGGTCTGTTCGCCTCTCGCAGCCTCCGGATCGACCGGAGGCGGTTCATCGGCAGGTGGTTGCACCTGCGGGTTGGCCTGGTTGGTCGCGACCGGGTAAGTCCGCGCAGATGCTGGCGCGGTTAAAGTCATGACGAGGACCATTACAAGGCATAATTTGCGGATCATGATACCCTCCTGTATATTGTGAGAGACGCCTGGCTGGAAAATGTATTGCAAGAGCCGTATAAAGCCAAATACCCCTCCTGTCTTACATCGGTAAAGCCCCCCATTATATGATATAGCCCTTTAATAACGCTTGTGACGGTAAATATCAGGTAGGAAAGTTAGAGGCTTATCCTACAACGATTGCGTTCATAGATCGCATGAAGCTATCTAACTCTTAGATTATATAGAATTCCACAGCAAGGAGTCAAGATTGTGAATAATTACACAATTAGCTGACGATATGGACTGCACCACCGTCAACCCTTCGTCGGACGACCCCGAGACGACATTGATCTTCACCCATAAATAAGCGACTTGGGATGTCGACGGCACGAAGCGCCGTCAACATCCCTATTCGCTTATAATTCCAACCTTATCCAGGCTTCAACCGCTTCAGCTCCATCTGTGCAGCCAGGTGGTTGACGTCGAGTTTCAGCACCTCTTCGAAGGCCAGGCGGGCTTCAGCGATCTGTCCCAACCCCAGGTGTGCCAGGCCCTCCAGGTAGGCACAGTGGATGCGGTTCAGCGTCGGCAGGTCATCCTCGAAGAGCAGGTAGTTCGCCAGCGAGGTATAGAAATAACCGTAGCCGACCTCGGCCTTACGCTCCTTGACGGCATATTTTAGCAGCTTCCCCAGTGCCCTTTGGGCGGCGGTTTCTTTACCCAGCTTACGCAGGGCTAAGGCATTGTAATAGGTCTCGGGCGATGGGTACGGGCGGGCTTCAGCCGCTTTCTTGAAGGAAAGCTTCGCAGCCTTAGTATCGCCCAGAGTTTCCTTCGCCAGGCCGGTGTAGTAGTGCAGGAAGGCTTCGGTCATCGACCAGAATTTCACCTCACCCAGGCTCTCAGGATAGGTTTGGGCTGCTACAAAGTGAGCGATGGCATCCTTGGGGTTGCCAGTATCGATATCGGACAGCCCCATCAGGAAATGAGCCATGACATACTGCCCGGAGACGGTGCCCTCGCCGCCTTCCCAGGGGGAGTAGCGCCGCGATAGGAGGATGTCCAGCGCTTTCTGGGGCTGTCCCAACTGGTTGTAAAGCGTCACCCGTTCGATAGACAAGTCATCACGCTGGGTGACCAAATCCAGGTGCTGCTCCAACCGGGCCAGGCGTTTGGCAGGAGGGTTCCCCAGCCGCTTCATGAGCTGGTCAAGCTCATAGAGCAGGCGACCATCATTAGGGTCCGTCGCGAAGGCCTTGAGGTAGCAGGAGCGTGCTTTTTCGGGGTCATGACAGATGTTGTAATATGCCACGCCGAGATTCCGCCCTGGGATGGCAAAGTTCGGGTCCAGCTCGCTGGAAGTCTCCCACATCTGGATGGCCTCTTCGTAGCGCCTTTTGTCATACAGCAGGTTGCCGAGGTAGTAGCTTGCTTTGGCATCCCGTGGGTCGCCAGCCATAGCAGACCGCAGGATGACCATCTCCTCCAGCCGCACCGGGAAGCAGTAATCCGGTGATGCAGTGGAGGCTTTCCGATAAAATTCCAGCGCTTTCTCTCTCTCACCCTTCTCACGGGCGAAGTAGCCTAGGGAATAGTAGACCATGGGGTAAACGTCCGCGCCCCTGCCTTTTTGGGCCGCCAGGCGACTCAAGAAGTCACTGGCCTCATCCCACAGCCCGGCATTGGCATAATCGTAGGCGATATCCAGGAAGGTTTGGACATCCTCGCCGATCATGCACGACAGCTCAAGAAGCAGCTTCTCCGCCCCGGTGTTATCGCCCTTAGCCCTTGCGATCAAGACCAGCTCGTTGCGCGACCCATAATCGAGCGGGTCCATTGCCACCGTAGAGCGCGCCAGGCTCTCGCCGGCC
>CAZPWU010000164.1:0-5705 GCA_964590325.1 uncultured Anaerolineaceae bacterium
GTCATCGTAAATTATAGTCAGTGGAGCTGTCACCTGATCCCTGATTACCCGATCCCTTATCACCTGATTTATATCACTGCTCGGCCGATATCGCATTATATATGCTTTCTATACTCTCTGGATCGCCGGTGAAGGTCTTGCCATTGGTACGGTTGGCGATACGCAGCATCAAGTCGGTGTCGGCATCTTCGCCATAGGCAATGGTGAAGATTTTAACTCCCCCGGCACTCTCCCCGCTGGGCAGGCAGGTGAACATCTGGTTTTGGGTGAGGTGACTGGCGGTATCCTGTCCATCTGACAACAGGACGATCCCGTACAGGCGTCGATCATTATTAGTAGCATCTTCGGCTTGCAGTTGATTAACCCTTTCTACAGCTTTACAAACCGCATCGTAAAGCGGTGTATTTCCACCGGCATACAATCCGTTCAGCACCTTGGCCAGGTTTTCACTGACATCACCGGAGCGCCCACCCCCCAGCTCATATACCTGAGCATCGCCGCCGAATCCGTAAGCGAAGACTTTATCGTTAGGGTCAAGGCGTTTGATAAAGTTGACTGAGCTGGTTACTGCGTTCTTGATTTTCTCACCCTCCATACTGCCGGATGTGTCCATCAAAATCACGATGGAAGCCTTTTTCTTGGTCTGGTGGAAAACATCTTTCACAGCCTGGGCTACTTCAGAGGAAGGGCTTTCCAAAGAAGGGACATTGGCGCGTGTGATGCGCGGGTCGGTACCGCTTTCCAGTGCCAGGGGTGCGTGCAGAGGGATGCTTTCGTCCACCGGTCGCAAGTAATAGTCAATCGCCATGGTCTGCCTGTCGCGATTTAATAGGTAATCGCGGAAGACTTTAGCCGCTTCACGCTGGGGGTCGGTCACCCAATCGGCACTCAGAATGCAGTAGGGCTGCTCGCTCCAGTAGGTACCTTTCGAGGGGAAGATAAAAACCAGGGGATAACGTAGGCTGGAAGCGAAATCCTTATTGGTCTTGAGGGTTTCAGCCTCGCTGCTGGTAACAGCGTGCAGGTAATCGGGGCCACGTTGCGCCAAGACTTGCATCAATGGACGGTTCTGGATACCGTAATGGTAGGTGTTCTGTTCGACGCCGGCAAATGCATTCTTGACCGCCTCTGAATAGACCTCATTGGCGGTTAGGCCGCTGGTCTTGCTCTCGGTGGAATAAGCCAGGGCTGTCAGCATGAGCAGGCCTGTATTGGAATAGTCGGGGTGAGAATGGCCAAATTTAAACTGTCCCCATTCGGGATGCCCAAGGCTGGCCCAGCCAGTAGGGTCAGCGGAGAGCTTAACCAGGTCATCCCAGCTGATGGGTTTATCCGGCCAGCCGAGGGCTTCGGCCATGGGTCGCCATATGGCAAAACCGATCGGTGCATAAACGGTTGCCGGACAGGATTCGGACACGAGAGGTTTCGCATTACGGTCTTGCCAGACCTGGTTTGCCGTGTCGATCCAACTCTGGTCCCCGGGACTCCAGACGATCGGCTTTGATTTACCGTCCAGGATAGCTATTTGTGACCCGCCCGATGTGACGTGGTTGACGCGTACGAAGATTATCTCCTCAGAGGCTATTTTATGCTGTTCCTGGTTGAACTGGGCTACCACTGCGTTCATCCAGTCTTCTTTGGTGTTGGAAGAATCAATATCGATGGCGATTGAGCCACGAGGAGGAGCCGCAGTGGCATTCTCTTTGGGGGTAGTATTGGCTGTTTGCGAACCCTGGATAATTTTCGGTATAACCAGAGCTCCCACAATGATGCAGCCAAACACAACCATCGCCAGCACAACGACCAGTGCTCCCCACGGTATTTTAGACTTTTCAGAATACATGGTGGCCTCCTCAGACGGGATGAAGAATGGGACGCAGATGAACGCAGATAAGATATGATTATTAAGGATTAACGAGTTATATATATACTATCAAAAAATAGGTATGCGTATGGTTGTAAATAGATTATGGTTTTGTAAGGTTTGATTAACGATTTCCAACCACCACTCTGAATCCGAGGTAAGGATAAAAATAGCCTGGCGGGTAAGCGCGACGGTAGGATGTCCGTGATCCGTAGGCGGTGTCATTAAACGATCCGCCGCGCACTACCCTGAGGGGCCCGGGCGGAAATAACTCGTCGGGCATGGGGGTATATTGACTGGCGGTCCACTGCTGCACATTTCCAGCCATATCCATTACCCCGAAGGGGCTGACGTCTCCCGGCATGCTGGCAGCCTCGATGGTGTCGTGGAGTTCACTTTCCAGCGTGTTTGCGAGTTGTGCCTCGAACTCCTCACCCCAGGGGAAGGGTCGCCCATCCTCTCCACGTGCGGCGTATTCCCATTCTTCCTCAATAGGCAGTCGAACAACCTGTTTTTTCTGGTATGACAGCCAGGCACAATATGCTTCTGCCTCGAACCAGGTCACGCCAACAACCGGATGGAAAGGGCGGCGCAGTTGAATCTCCCAGCCGTCGGGCAGCATACGGTTTTCTCGCCCCCAACCGTCCTGTACGCCGCATAACCAGGCCCAACCCTCCCGGCTCCACCAGCGTCCTTGGTTAATGGCACCACTATCGATAAACACTGCATACTGGCTGACGGTGACCGGGGCGTGGGCGATCTCAAATTCGGTGACATGGACCGTGCGGGATGTTTCGCGAGGATGAAAACGGCTCCCCATGTGGAGATAACCATTCGGGATGTGTTTTACCAGTCCGATCGATGCTTTCGTAGAATAATCCCCGGTTGTCGCCATGTTATGTCTTATACCAGAATAACATTAGACGTTATCACCAGACACCTGATTTCCTGATCACCCAGTTACCCAATAACCTGATTACCCATCTAATCAACCTCGACCGCCATTGCCACTGCCTCCGCCCCACCCAGGCAGAGCGATGCTATACCGCGCTTCAGACCGCGGTCTTTGAGAGCATAGATCAGCGTGGTCAGGCAGCGTGCTCCGCTGGCACCGATCGGATGTCCGAGGGCGATGGCACCACCGTTGACGTTAACCTTGCGCCAATCCCAGCCTATGTCCATCAGGGCATACCCGTCTGCCAACGCCTGGGCGGCGAAGGCTTCGTTGAGCTCGATCAGGCCGACGTCTGCCAGGCGCCAGCCGACTTTCTCGAGCAGTTGGGGGATGGCTTTCGCCGGGGCGATGAAGAGGTGCTTGGGGTCTACAGCGGTCTGAGTGTAGCCGACGATATGCGCCAGAGGCTGCCAGCCCAGGGCTTTAGCCTTGGAGAGGCTTGCTACGACAAGCGCGGCCGCGCCGTCATTCAAGCCGGGTGCGTTCCCAGCAGTGACTTTGCCGTTAGGCTGGAAAGCCGGTTTGAGCTTCGCCAGCGCTTCCAGCGATGTATCCCGGCGCGGGGTTTCGTCGGTGTCGAAGATGTTCACCTCCCCTTTGCGCCCGCGCAGCTCCACTGGCGTGATCTCGGCTTTGAACTTACCGCTGTCAATCGCGGCAGCGGCCTTCTGGTGGCTTGCCAGGGCGAACTCATCCATTGCCTGGCGGGTGACTTCATACTCCTCGGCGATGAACTCAGCCGAGTCGCCCATTGCCCAATTTTCAAAGGGGTCCCATAACCCGTCTTGCAGGAGGGCGTCAGTCAGTTGAGCGTGACCGAAGCGCAGGCTGCCAGTTCGAGCGTCTACAAGAAAGGGTGCGCGGCTCATACTTTCAAAACCACCCGCCACGTACAGGTCACCATCGCCGGCGCGGATCGCCTGGGCTGCCAGCATGACCGCCTTAAGCCCCGAGCCGCACACTTTATTTATGGTGGTTGCCCCTACGCTGACCGGCAGTTCAGCAAAAATGGCAGCCTGGCGCGCTGGGGCCTGGCCTTCGCCAGCTGAGACCACATTGCCCATCAGGACTTCGTCAATTTCAGCAGGATCAGTGATGCCCGCCCGTTCGACAGCAGCCTTGACCACGATGGCACCCAAACGGGGAGCAGGCAAGCTGCTCAGGCTGCCCTGGAAACGTCCCATTGGGGTTCGGGCAGCGCTGAGGATAACGGCGCTAGAATGGTTTTGACTGCTCATTCAGATTACTCCTTTGGCTATTGTTATCAGTGATGCACAGTTCGTGATGTGTGAAATGAAATCCGGAAAAATTCTCGAATTACGCATTACTCGTTACGTTTTATATCCTCCCACCTATCTCTTAACCTTTTATACGTATCCTCTAAAGTTTCGGGCATCACCCGTGTTTGACCCAGGGTGGACATAAAATTGGTATCGCCAGCCCAGCGCGGTACCACGTGAAGGTGCACATGGTCGGTGATACCTGCCCCGGCTACTTCGCCGATATTGACCCCCAGGTTATAACCCTCAGGACGGTAAACTACCTGAATAATACGGATCGCCTGCGCAGCTAATTCCATTATTTCAGCACGTGTCTCCGAATCCAGCAATTCCAGGGAGGGTTGGTGGTCGAAGGGCACGATCATCAGGTGCCCACTGGTATAAGGGAAACGGTTCAGGATCATAAAAGCCTTCTGGCCGCGGTAGAGGATCAGGTTTATAGCATCGTCAGTCTGAGATAATGCGAGGCAAAAAATACAGCCTTCAGCTTTTTTATGGTGTGCGATGTATTTCATACGCCATGGCGAGAAAATGTGATTCATAGTTGGTGATTGATGGGTGGTGCATGACATGTAGCACATGACATCTGATTGATGATTTTATTGTAGCAAACATTCCCTATTCGTGGAATAGTTGACAGCCCGCGTTATCCAGAGTATCCTTATTTTAAATGAGTCAGCTTTCTCTGTTTCAAATACCTTCCTGGACGGTTACCGACCTGACACGCTACCTGCGTGAGCTGCTGGAGGGCGACGCTATTCTGCAGGATGTGTGGGTGCAGGGGGAAATCTCGAATTTCTCGCGCCCATCTTCTGGTCACCTGTACTTCACCTTAAAAGATAGCGGTGCTTCCCTGCGTTGTGTGATGTGGCGTAATGCCGTCCTTCGCCTGACCTTCACACCCCGCGATGGAGATGCCGTTGAAGTCCACGGCAATATCAGTATATACGAGGCGGGTGGGCAGTACCAGCTTTACACCGATATTATCCGTCCTATTGGTGAGGGAGCACTATATCAGGAATTTTTACGCCTGAAAGCGCGCCTGGAAGCTGAAGGGTTATTCGACCCAGCGCGTAAACGACCCATCCCCAGATGGCCGAGGCGCGTGGGTATCGTCACTTCTCCTACTGGTGCTGCGCTGCGGGATATATTGAACACGCTACGACGCAGGTTTCCCATCGTCGATGTGATCCTGGCTCCGACACCTGTGCAGGGGGATGATGCCCCCCCAGGGATTGTATCTGCCCTACGTGCTCTCAATGCAGTTGCCCGCCCGGATGTGATCTTGCTGGCGCGCGGTGGTGGTTCCATTGAGGATCTGTGGGCTTTCAACGACGAGCGCGTAGCACGTGCCATAGCTGCCTCGGCTGCGCCGGTCATTTCG
The DNA here is from genome assembly GCA_964590325.1 of uncultured Anaerolineaceae bacterium. Lineage (GTDB taxonomy): Bacteria > Chloroflexota > Anaerolineae > Anaerolineales > UBA4823 > CAZPWU01. The sequence goes on from CAZPWU010000164.1 coordinate 5,484, forward strand.
GGTGTTGGTCACGAAACCGATTTCACCATCGCTGATTTCGCGGCTGACCTGCGTGCACCTACACCCACGGCAGCTGCTGAGCTGGCGACTCCCAACAAGGAGGACCTGCGTACAGCAATCGCTGACCTGACCCAGCGTTTGGAGCGCACCATGCGGGCTATCCTGGCCGTCCGCAATGGTGAGCTGAGTTACCTCCAAAACAGCTTGCAACTGCGTTCACCG
>CAZPWU010000165.1:0-5667 GCA_964590325.1 uncultured Anaerolineaceae bacterium
GCGGATCCAGGTTAGCCGTCAGGATTGGTTTGGTAATGACCACCAGGGCGGCTGCATGATAGGCGAAAAGAAATAAGAAATAAAACTGCACAGGAACGAGGCATTCTCCCATAATTAGAAGGGTATGTCAAGAAAGCCCAAATCACCACGGAAATAACCTCCGCAACCAAAGGCGCAACTGGAATGGCAGCCAGGCATAAACGTACGGCCGCAGGGCAGCTTTGAGGCCCAACCATGAAAAACGGCTTCCACTCTCTCGCTGGTGTACTCGCACCATATCAGGCCAGACACTACCGTCATGGGCCACTGCTTTACTGGTACCGTGAAGTCGAAAGTTAGCCCACAAGCACGGAATGTATTTTAATTTTGTGATTTTTGCCAACTGTACCCAGAGATCATAGTCCATCGCATAATTTAGAGTAGGGTCTAATGGTCCAACCTGCCGCCAAAGATTGCTCCGAAAAAAAGTGGTTTGCTGAGGAATGTAAACGAAACCGCGCAGCAAACGCCGATAATCTGTCTGGCGGGACAGGAATTTCCCAAGCACCCGACCCGCCTCATCAATGTAATTGGCGTCACCATAAACCAACCCAACTTCATGATGCATCTGCAAATATGCCACCGCTTCAGAAACCGCGCCAGGGAGATAGGTGTCGTCAGAGTTCAGCCAGGCGAATATATCACCCGTGGCGCGTGCAAAACCTTTATTGAGGGCATCCGTCTGCCCCTGGTCGCGCTCGGAGACCCACCATGCCAGGCGGTCAGCATAGCGTTGGATAATCTCGACACTGCCATCGGTGGACCCTCCGTCCACGATGATGTATTCAATCTCCGGATAATCCTGGCACAGCACAGAGTGGATAGTCTCTTCCAGGAAGTGCGCCTGGTTATAGGAGGGAGTGACAATCGAAACGCGTGGGAGCATGTCCGGTAAGTAGCCTCAAGGGTTCTTGGGATGGCGGAGGTCGAAAAGCACGTAACCATCCCCCTGAGCATAAATCGGGTAATTGTTATATAACCTATCCTTCAACGCCGGTTGAGCGTCTAATTCGCCGAACAGTGTCACCAGAAAATAATCCTTTCCGGCTGTCTTCTCCTTGAACATCTGTTCAAAATTGGGCGAACCACCATTACCTCGCTCAGCGTCCATATTAAAATCGATAGACGTCGGCCAATAAGACACCGGATGCCAACCATAATACTCCACCCGGAAACCGTAATCATGGGTCAGGGCAATAATACTGCCATCAGACGGCAGGGCTTTACCCATTTTTATCCAACCTAATATTTCATCACGGTAATTAACTCCCTTAATACCAGAATACGCGATCCAGGAGGGGTAAGCTATCGCCAGAGAGAGGGCTGCCAAAGTGAATACCTGCCAGACTCTGGGCTGTAAGGTAACCTTGTTGATGATCAGCTCGCCAACTGGCGCTAAAGAAAGTGCGATTGCCGGCACCAACATAAGGCTGTAATATTCATGAGTATGGATGTGATATGGAAAAGCAAAGCCATACAAAGCATAGCCTACCCACCATCCCAGGACCAGCATACGTTGAGTGATCTTCGAAAATAACATGATACCCACTAAGCCAATCACGATCACAGCCAGACTCATCAAATCTCTTAATAGATTCAACCAGAGCACGTAAAACCTGGGTTTTAACAATAATCCGGCAAAAGACAGCGACCAAAATTCGAAATGACCAGCCGAACTACTCCCGATAGTTCCAATATAATAAACCCAGGGGATGATACCCATTATAAAGGCCATCACCCATACCTGCCGGTTGCGTAAAGCAGAGCGCAGCCCAAATCTGGAAAGAACGATCGCAGTTGCAATGGGCGCGAGGGGGAAAATGGCCGTTATCTTGATGAACATCGTCAATCCGGATAATAAGCCTGCCAGGATTGCCCAACGCCAGGTGGGCGACTCACTCCATCGGTAAATTGCCCATGCGCTCAGGATAATGCCCATCACCATCAGCGAATCGGGCTGGAAAGTACGGCTGACTGTCGCCCCAAAAGGCAACAATAGATAATAACCCAGTGTTACCAGAGCGCCTACTCTGGATGTCATGCGTCGGGCAAGGTCAAATAATGCCAATCCTCCGATCATCCAGAAGATGATGGAATAAACCCGCGGAATCCATAAGTATTCCCCTCCTGCAGCCAGGTATGTCAGAGCGACCAAGCGTTCAAAATTGGGCGGTTCCAGGTTTTCAAGCGTGCTCCAGAGTAGGATAGCCATCTGGCGCGTGGTTGGGTCAGCAGAAGGCAGCATCTGATAATATATCGCGCGGGCAATAATCGCCGAGCGAAGCTGTCGTGTTGGATGGAACTCCAATGGTGGGTTGGTCAGGTTGGTTAAACGTATACCCAGACCCAGGAGAAATAACCCTACCAGAGCCAGGTAGAAGATCGGTCGATAACGACCGATAAAAGGGGCCTGCGCAGGCGGAGGAACTGGATTTGGAATAGTCATGAGTTGTTTCCCTGAAAATAGCCTTTTATTGCACGCATACTCATTGACAACGACCTCTATTTTTTGCGAAGGTCAAAGATGATATAGCCGTCGCCTTGAGCGTAAATGGGGTAATTATCATATAACATATGTTTCAACTGGTGTTGTGAATCCAACTCCCCAAATAAAGTGACCAAAAAGTAGTCCATCCCCTGGGTCATTTGATGGAAATAGATTTCTAAGTTGGTCTCTGTATTACCACCTCTGGCATACGTCAGACTGTAATCAGCTGCCGTCGGCCAGGTGCCGACTTTACGCCAGCCAAAATATGCAACCTCGACACCATAATCATTCGTTAGCCCAATGATATTGCCTTCTTTGGGGATCGCCTGACCGATCTTCTGCCATGCCCTCCAGTTGATCCGCGATTCGTGGGCTACCAGGGTAACTCGCGCTGTCCAGGCTGGATAAGCCAAGGTTAGCAAGACTACCCCGATAAACATGAACTGCCAGATCTTATTCTGCTGAAAAAGCTTGCTGAAGAATATTGCTGCAACCGGGGATAGAGATAAAGCGACCAGGGGTACCAGGATCAAACTATAGTAATCGTGGGTATGGATCTGCCAGGGGTAGGCAAAGCCAAACAGAACGTATCCGACCCACAGGCTTATCATCAAGGCTCTTCCTTTAGAAGGAAGGATGAAGATCCCGGCTAGGCCGATAAAAGTGGCGATTAAGCCCACATTTGAATCGATGAGGTTAAGCCAACCCACATAGAAAGCTGGTGTTAATAAAAGGTGGGCGAAGGATAGGTTCCAAAACTCGAAGTAGCCCAGTGAACGAGATCCAATACCAAGGATGTAGTAAATGAATGGTATAGCAATCATGATAACGGCCATAACCCATATTTGGAGATTGCGCAGCGCCTGCTTTAATCGTCCATAATACAAGACCATAGCAACTGCCATGGCTGCGATGAAAAAGACCGCAAATATTTTAACCAGAACCGCGATACCACAGACCAAACCCGCGATGATTGCCGCCTTCCAGCTCCGTTTCTCTTCCCACTCATATAATGCCAAAGCCGCCCATAAAATCCACATGACCATGAAGGGATCGGGTTGAAAACGTCGACTGATATAAACCCCGAAAGGTAAAACCATGTAAAAAGCTAGCGAAACAATCCCCCCATCCACTGATGTCATGCGTCGGGCTAGTAAATACAACGCAACCCCACCGATAATCCAGAACAGGATCGAGAAAAGTCGAGGTATCCAGATCCGTTCTCCACCGGTCAGTAAATAAGTAGCGGCTACCAGCCGCTCAAAGATAGGGGGTTCAAAGGCGTCTGCACTGTGCCATAGGCTGATAGCCATCTGTCGAAGAGCCGGGTCAGATGAAGTAAGCATCTGGTAATACATGCCTCGGGCAATAATTGCAGAATTAAGCTGCCGGTAAGCTGCATCCAAGGGGGGATCCGTCAACTCAATCAAACGCACGCCAAGCCCCAGGGTGAAGACTCCGACTAATGACAAAAAGAGAAACAGCCGGGACCTGCCAAAAAAGGTCACAGCAGGGGTTTGCCGGGAAGTCGAATTCTCCATACCATCCTCTCGCAAGTTAAGATCATGTCCAGCTAACACCATTTGCATCGACGATCAGCCGTTGGGAGTGGTGCTGCAGTTTCCGACGGGTTTGACGGTAGGCTATAAAAATCCCCATCAACCCGAGAGTTCCAGCCAATGCCTGAAGCACTTTACGCCAGGCCCGTAGTATCATTCCAGGACGCAGGCGGAATGCCTGACCGAAATGAGATAAGGCCTGCGCCGGTTGTCCGGCATCGATGAAACGTTTGCTCGCATAGATATGCAGCCCAGCATAGATTTTGCGCCTGTGTTGTCTAAAGATAGCTTGAAAAACGGGCTCTTGTTCTAATGACGGGATCAAACGGAAAGCCTCCTCGATAAAAGTCACGGCCTGGGCAGTGGTCTTGGCTCCTTGATGCGTCCGCTCCACAGCCCAAAATTCATTGACGTGTAGAATGGGATGCCGGGAAGCAATGCGGATCCACAGGCTGTGATCCAGCACCATGTGGAAATCGGAGCGTAGATATCCTGCTTCTTCCAGGGCAGCGCGGCGCATGAACACCGTGGGCTGCAGTAAGACTTTAAATGATAGCAAGTCCATCAACGCATATTGCGGATAAGTATGCCAATCGAGCAGCTCGAGATCGCCATTGACCATTACGCCGTCCCCGTAAACCATGCCAGCCTCTGGGTGATCCTGGAGTGCACGCACCGCCTGGCTGACCGTGTCCTTGCGATAGTACAGGTCATCTGAATTGAGCCAGGCCACGATCTCTCCATGCGCTTGTGCAAAGCCTTTGTTGATCGCCTCGGCCTGCCCATAGTCGGGTTCCGAAACCCACCAGGCCAGGCGATCGGAATAGCGTCGGATCACATCGACACTGCCGTCTGTAGATCCACCATCGGCGATGAGGTACTCGATGCGCGGGTAATCCTGCCACAGCACCGACTGGATCGTCTGCTCTAAAAAAAGGGCCTGGTTGTATGAGGGGGTGACTATGGATACCAGAGGATAGCTAGAAGGTTGGCCCATCTCTATCAAACCCAGCCAGCTCCATTTTCATCGACAACCAGCCTGCGGTCGCGGTGCTGCACCTTTCGGCGTAATTTTCGGTATCCTAGGAAGAGGTCCCCCAAACCGATTGTGCCACCCAAAGCCTGCACGACTTTAAACCAGACACGAACGACCGCAGGCGGAAACAGGCAGAATGCCTGCCCGAAGTGAGCCAGAGCCTGGCGAGGGCGTTTAGCGTCGATCAGGCGCCTGCCTGAAAATATATGCAGCCCGGCATAAATTTCCTTCTCATGATCTGTGATAACCGGCTGGAAAAGAGGGTCATCACATAGTGAATCGACCAAAACGATAGCATCCTCCCCATACCTGGCTGCCATAGAGATGGTTTTTGCCGATTCATGGGTACGCTCAACGGCCCAATAGCCGTTCACGTGTAAAATGGGGTAACGGGCAGCAAGGCGTATCCAGAGCTCGTGATCCAAAAGCAGTTGCGAATCCGGGGGTAAAAATCCTGCCTGGGCCAACGCTTCCTGGCGCATAAAAACCGACGGTTGAAGCAGGACATTAAAGGCAAGCAAGTCCTTAAGCGAATACTGAGGATA
>CAZPWU010000166.1:0-5663 GCA_964590325.1 uncultured Anaerolineaceae bacterium
GAAAGCTTTTTCTCGTATGAAATCAACCAGGGAAGGACAGGCGAGGCTGGTTCCCAGCCATGTACACGAATCACTCAAGCCAACGACTAATCCTCCGATCAAAGTCATTCCCATGCCAGTCAATATCAAGCGCGTTAGCGGTTCCTTGACCGTGATGGGTGATAGAATGGCCACCCATAGCGGAGTCGTACTGACCAACACGACGGAACTGGCGACGGTGGTGTACTCAAGGGAGGTGATCCAGGTGGCGAAATGTAATGCCAGGAAAATACCTGATAGGAGTGCCAGTTTTATTTCCCGGCGAGTCAAACCAGCCAAGTCGTTACGATGACGGAAAAGAGTTAGAGGTAATAGGATAATAGCAGCCAGTGATAAGCGCCAGGCGGCAATTACTAAAGACGGTGCATCTACCTGGGCAAAGCGAATAAAGATCGACGCAGTGGATACAGCCAGGATTCCGAAGCTTATCGCTAATAAGGGCGGTATAGGAGGAGAGTGAGTTTTTTTTAGCATGGTTTGGGAAAATTACGAAATCGTTAAAGTTGCGCGAAAATTTCGTATAGTTTCGTGCATTTCGCTTTTTCCTTGTTCATGGCTTCTTGATATGCCAGATCACTTTCCCGATCACCGCTTTTTGACTGATTGGACCAAACCGGCGACTGTCTAGGCTGTCTTCGCGTGTACCGATGACATATACTTCATCTTTCTCAGGCACGACCCGCTTAACTTTCTTTATCATTATGCCGTGGGCATGATGGTTAAATACCACAATGTCACCTGGGTTGATCTTATTGATAAAGAAGGGGATTTTGGCTACGATCACAAAATCCCCTTCCCTGAAGGCAGGTGACAGGCTAGCGCCCGTAACTTTAAGAACCTTAAGCATTACAGATTGGGGTAAACGAGCTCCAAATTGGGTGCGTAGGGGGCTTTGGCCCGTTTGGTGGTGATGCCTTTAGCATCCCAGAATATTTCTGCGAATTGGTTGACGGCATCAACCAACTGGACCGCCGTTTCTCGGTCCGCGGTTTGTCGGCTCTTCGATCCCAGCTGCATAATTTTATGAACCAACCCATGCAACTCAGGATGCTTTTCGATGTTCTGAGGTTTGATAAAATCGCCCCATATGACTCGGATATCCTGTTTGACTTTCTCGGCGTGTTCTTCCTTGACCGCAATATATCTTTCCATACTGTTATGGTAAGCCAGGTCCCGTTCACCGCCTTTCTTCTCGAGGTCGGTCATCAAGTCAACCATCCTGACCACTGTCAGGGCTGCAATTTGAGCTGTGATCGGGTCGTATATTCCACAAGGAATATCGCAGTGGGCTTTGGCTTCCTTGATCTCAAATTTCTCGTCCCATGCTTTGAAGATCTGATAAATCATAGTTATCCTCCTTCTGATCATATTGTGCAGCATCATCAACTAGTTTGGTGATCTGCGAGTGGAATGAATTTGACATTCAGATAATACTGATAAAGATAATCCTTGTCAAGATAAGGCCCCAATGGATTAGAGCCTATTCATTTTCGGGCTTTTCTCGTTCAACTGCGTAACTCCTACATTTATCAAAGTTTTTCCGAATCAGTATTCTTGACAAAGGGGGAGGGGGAGACTAAAATCTTTGTAAACCGGTTTCATGCTATTGACAAGTAGTAAACCGTTAAATCAGCTCATAAATTAACCCCATTACAGGAGGATTTTCCCGATGACCCATATAATCACAAGCCTCTGTTTGCGTGACGCGGGTTGTGTTGATGTCTGCCCTGTAGAGTGTATTGTACCCGGAAAACCACAGGATGAATGGCCCTGGTATTATATCGATCCGGATACTTGTATTGACTGCGGGGCTTGCATTCCAGAATGTCCATTCGAAGCTATTTTCCCCGAAGATGAAGTCCCCTCAGTGTACACGGCTAAAGGCGGTGAGTATATCAGTAAGGTCGGTTTTACAGGGCACTACGAAGGCACTAACCATCACGGAGAAAAGGTCGTCCTAGATAGTGTACAACAGTTGAAAGCCGGTGAAGTTGTTGATTTGACCGAGGATATTAAACCGAACTACGATTTCTACAAGACCGGCCCTGGTTACAACGCCCTGGGATAGGTTATTAGACATTAACGAGAAAGCCCGGCATATGAGTCACCGGGCTTTTTTGTTTATGTCAGATCTTTGGAATTACCGATTGTGCAGCTCAACATTTCCTGCAGCCATCTTTATATTGATAGTTAGCTTTGGACCGTTCCCCGGTTGTGTATATTCATTCCCGTTATGTTGCCAGCCAGCACTGACATTGATATTCGCTAATCCACCCTCGAAAAAGACCTGAGCAGCCACTCCCTCGGGTACAATGATCGTCACCGTGCTGATACCTGATTCGATACTGACATCAGCATTCCGCTTCAGTTCCCCTGAAAATTCAAGTGTATAGGTGCCAGCACCACTACGAAAGGTCATATCGGAAAAATTCGCGTTGTTTAAGCCAGTTAGGGTCACAGAGGATGCACCAGTCTGGTAATTTAACGTGTCCATAGCGATTTTATTAGGTGAGTCGAAGGACAGGTTGACTTGGGCAGCTCCATCTGAGATTTCCAGGTCTTCCAGGGACAAACCGCCGAACTCATACTTACCGACGTAGGCCCCTGAGTTAATGTGCAGCTTTATTGGAGAGTCGCTCAACATCAGGTTCCACTCGTTTTTAACATTTCCCTGGAAAGTGGGAATACCGTTGATATTAAATTTACCTTGTTGTATGCTAATGTGGTGTCCCTCGGTTTTTATTTCGGGTTTAAAGTCTGCTACGTTATATGTGGCAGTGCCAGTTACAAGGGCCTCCTTAGCTCCAGGTGCCAATGTCATATCACCAGCACCGAAAGCGAGTGTTAGGTCGGTGGTCGTCGATGTATCCTCGGGTAAAGCTACAGTGATATTATCTATTACTATCGGGCCCGTTTTAACCTGGGTGATCGGCAGGTTTATTTTTGGTAATGTAATATTCACACCACAGGCCATGGTGACCAGGGCAAGAACCAGGATAACTGCTAAGATGGGTTTATGGGACATATCAAGCCTCCGCAAGGTGGTCAGATTTTCTTCTCAATTAGTTATACGTGCTGTTGTGTATAAAGTTGCGTCAACCCATCTTATCCAGGATGTTTTGACCACCAATCCATAGACCAATGAACTGATTTATAGATCCCCTCGCGTAACGTAGTTGAGGGATTGTAATTCAATAATGCCCGTGCTTTGCCGATGTTTGCTACATAATGGGTGACTTCACCTACTCGTACGGGTTCGTAATTAATTTCAGGGTTAACCCCGAGGGCTTCGGCGATGTAACCTGCCATAGTATCCAATCGGTTACCCTGTCCGTAAGCCAGGTTAATGACGTGGTTTGAATCCTTCCCGGTGGCTAACAGATCAATCCCTTTGCAAATCCCGTCTACGCAGTCATCGACGTATGTGAAATCGAGTATTTTGTCTTTACCGTAGATTGTGATCGGTTGTTGATATTTAATTTTCCGGATAAATAATGGGATAACCCGTTCCATTCGATCGATGTCGATATCATAGCGCCCGTAAACATTGCTGAAGCGAAAGACAAGGTAGCGTAACCCATAGCATTGTGCATAGGAATATATAAAGGCTTCTCCAGATATCTTACTGGCCGAATAAGGACTTTCGGTATATGCAAAGTCAGCATAGGATTCTTCAGTAATATACCGATGGATATCACCGTAAACCTCTCGTGAGCTGCTGAAGATAACAGGCAGATTGTTATGCCGGCAAAACTCCAGCACATTGAAGGTCATGGTGACATTTTCCAAGGCCCGGTAGGGTTCTTCTACTAGCTCGTGGACTTTAGCGTGTGCCGCGAGATGGACAACCACGTCGAGATTTGCGGGATATTCAACGTGTCCGATACCACCTTTAAAATCATGCTGGGTTACGCTCAGGTCTTGCAGGAGGGTAGGGATTTCATTAGTCCATGTGTTGGTACGTTTATCAATCCCAAAAACAAAATGACCCTGTCTTATTAAATGTAGCCCCAGATTGGTGCCGATCTGTCCACTGGAACCGGTGATTAGAATTCGCATACTTTCCTCTCTTTTTTATTTAATCATTATCAGGGATGTAATATAGCTTGAATAAGAGATTGACCGATCTGTGATGCCTCTGAAGGGTTATTCTCTTCTAATAATAAGACTAATATAAAAGGCGTACCCTGTCGATCGGGTAATGTACCACTCAGGTACCATGTGACGGTCTGATCATTGCCATTGGTTGCTGTGGCTATGCTCTGCCAGATGGGGAGGTTATCGGAAGCTAAAAGGGTAGCTGTTTCATTCGCTGCTAGAATAGTGAAAACCTGGGTGGGTTTTCCCGATGGGGGTAGGATCACCCAACCGTATTGGGGGGTATCCACAGCCATAACCAGGATTGGGGTGGGACGAACGCCCCCTGCGCTTAAAGGCGCCACAGCCAGTGCCATTTGTAATGGGCTGATTAGGAGAACCCGGTTAGATCCAGACTGCGTGTTAGACAGGCCTAGAGCCGCGTAGCCTGGGTCATTTAACCTGAGGGGTTGTGGTGTACTGGCTGTGGGTAAACGGATGTTGGGAGCTGTGTACAAACCTAAGTTGTGAAATAGATCCAGCAGGTGATCAGAACCCAAAGCACTTCCTAAGGTAAATACTGCGTCTGGACAGCCAGCGATAATTTTACCCACCCAGGTATTTGCGAATTGAGCCTGGCTGCAGGCTAGAGAGACCTCACCCAGATTATTATTGAGAATTTGGGGCAAAGGCGGAAGACCACCTTGAGCGGAAGCAGCGGCCATAAGCAGTGGGCCCAAAGCGGATCCCGGTGTATATTGTCCTAGAGTAGCACGGTTGAAAAATGGGGCGTTCTTGTCTTGGACCAGGTTTGCCCAGTTTTGGTCAAGTTGGTCAGGATCAAAGGTCGGGTGAGAAGCCATAACCAGAATTTCACCGCTTTGTGGGTTAAGCAGCACTAAAGCACCGATGTTATCACCGAGCAGACTGTCAGTAGTTTTTTGTAAATTGCTATCCAGACTGAGACGAACGTCCAGTCCTGGGGGTGGCTGACCGTAAAGCAGGTGATTCCACCATATCGAAAGGCTTGGATTATCTTGCAAACCGCGCAGGTAAGGGTCTAAGCTGGCTTCAAGGCCAAATTGGCCATAAACGGGGTGCGTATAGCCAATTATTGATCCGAGAGCCGGGTCCAGATTATGTCGAGTATAACTACCAGGCTGCCCCAACACCTCCACAAGTGGGTTATTATGACGGTCTAAAATAGAACCGCGGCGTACATACCGATCGGCGATAGCTCGGCGTGTGTTATCCGTTCGTGTGAGTAATATTGGAGCCCGATAAAAAGTCCACCAACCTGTTAATACTGTGGTAGCTGCGATACCAGCCAATAAAAGGCCACTTAATGCCAGATAAGGTCGTGTGTTTAGCAAGGGAGTCGCACGAACCTCGGTTTTATTACTGATATGAAGCAAGATGAGCAGGATGAGAAATGAAGTGACCAGTGAAGATCCACCGTATGACACAAAGGGAAGGGTTACACCGGTCAGGGGAAGCAGGCGCAGGTTACCGCCGATGATCAAGATGCTTTGACCTACCAAGTAGGT
>CAZPWU010000167.1:0-3321 GCA_964590325.1 uncultured Anaerolineaceae bacterium
GAACATACGTCAGTGTGTTGTTGATATTCGATGGAAGGGTCAGGTATTCGAAGTTTTTCAGCCCAACCCAGGGGCTTTTAATGAGACTGTAAATGAATTTGTTTTGAATCCAATAACCCGCGGGAGGTCTTTGGAGTCTATACGTTTTGAACGCCATGATGATACCGGGCATGGGAAGATAGGCAAACAAGAACAGCCATATGGCGCCCGGTAATACCATTGTAAGATAAGACAGGTTGCTGTAAACCTTATCTGTAATCCATCGTTTCTTCTTCATGAAATCCGGCTCTTCGAAGGATGTCGTTTCGACCGGCATTTTACGTTCTCCAATTCTGTTTATGAAAGATTCAATTATTCTTCAAAAATTGTTAGCACCACAGGAATCACGAATAACGAGCTCAGCCGGAAAAACCATTTGACGTGGTAAGGTCGAGCCAGTCTCGATCATATCGATCAGTGTTTCGGCGGCCACGGCACCAATGCGGGTAATTGGTTGACGTACGGTGGTGAGTGCAGGCGTAATCCGGTTGGCCTGCGGAATATCGTCAAAACCAACCACTGCGATATCGTCTGGAATGCGCAGGCCATGCTCTTGAATGACCTGGATGGCAGCCAGAGCCATCGTGTCGCTGGCAACAAACACGGCATCGGGCTTCTGCGGCAGCAGGCACTGCATACAGGCGTATCCACTGGCATCGGTAAAGTCGCCTTCCGCAACCAGCTCCGGGATGACAGGAACATCGCGATCGTGAAACGCATCCAGGTAGCCCTGGTAGCGATGGATGCCGGCAATCATATTCTGGGGACCAGTGATGGTGGCAATCCGCCGGCGGCTTGAGCGCAGCAAATGCAATACGGCCTGGCAGGCGCCGCCCCGGTTGTCCACATCCAGGTAGGAGAGCTTGTTGTATACCGGGTGACGGCCAATCAGCATGAAAGGCAGCTTGTGCTGGCGCAGGTTGTCGATGATGGTGTCGTCCATCAACATGGATGCCACGATCACCCCATCGACCAGACCGTTGTACAGGATCTTGGCGATCATCCGCCGTTCATAGTCGGGCTCGGCCAGCCACAGCATCACGGAATAATCCAGGGCGTTGCAGCGGGTAGATACCCCCTGGATGAGCATGGCAAAGAAAGGCTCCTCGAAGATGGCCTGGACACCCTTGGGGATCACCAAACCCAAAACCCGGGTATGACCCTTGGCCAGCCCGCGGGCTGCCAGGTTGGGTTGGAAATTGTACTTTTGGATGACGTCCAGCACTTTTTGGCGGGTTTGTTCGCTCACGTTCAGGTCTCCGTTGATGACCCGCGAAACGGTGGAGCGGGAAACGCCACACATATCAGCGATATCTTCGAGAGTCAGAGGCATGGGCTGTAACCTGGGAGCGCTCTCAACCAGAACGAATGAAAAAGCCGTTTTTTTTACGGTTTCGGGTGATTTGAGAGCTTCTCCTATTTCATGGGAGCGCTCCCAATAATATTTTAGCACATTTTACTAAACTGTCAATAAGCAATAACTGAAGTCGGGACATGAGATCGGACAAAGGGGAAAGCGAAGCCTCGAACAAGGACAAACTTGGTTTTCCACGACCATTCTTATTCAAAACGAGGCTTGAATGGACAAGTTTATCAACAATCAAGAATTTATGGTGGAGATATTTGACTGTGAGTGGGAAGCCAAGCAGGCCGGAGAAATCGGGGATGCGATCCTGGCGGCGCGCTCCAAGTGGCTTGACAATACTATATCACCAATCGGTTATATCCTCACAGCGACACCCTATTTGTGGCTCGGTATATTGCTTGCCTGGTTGTTTGGTATTGTCCTTGGCTGGTTCCCGATCGCCGGAGCGTACAGCTTCAATGTAGCAGGCCTCTTACAGCGCGGCAGCCACAGCACCAACCCAACAGTCTGGGAGGGTATCTTCAAGTGGTATGACATTGTGTTTCAACGCGCCGTGAACTTGTGGTTACATGACTGATAAATGAACGTACCGACGCCCAATGCTGTATAATTAAGTTGGCAAGCAATGAAGTCTTAGAATTAATCTCAGTTCGCCTGACGTGTGATGACATCTCCAGGTACGCTTCATGGGTTATTCATCTGCTGAAGTCCGTAGATTCCTGCTGGAATCGTTCAGCGACGAAGAGATCGAAGTTTTTTGCTTTGATCACTTCCCCGACGCGCGGCAGGAATTTTCAACCAGCATGTCCAAGGGGGAAAAAGTCGCACACATGCTTGAATATATCCAGCAGCACGGCCTGATCCGCAAGTTATTCACAGCCTTACAGGTAGAGCGCCCCGACCAGTTTAATGCGCGCTTCGGTGATGCACTTCCGGAAAATCTCGAACAGCTCTTCATGACTGTTGAGCAAGGTGAGAGTCCGGCTCGTTCGCTACAGACGTATGCTGCCTATACGGAGCGCGTGGAGAACATGCATTCTCAGGCCATCCGCAGCCGTCGACGAAATATGATCATCGTTGCAGCTCTTGGTTTGTCAGTAGCGGCTTTCTCACAGGTACCGTACGGCTTGCCAGTTCTGCAGACACTCCGGACGGCTTTGGTGATTGCCGGTTTTTTCGTGTGCTCTTTGAGCGCTTTCCAATGGATCGATGTGAACCGTCACCAGCGTAAAGTAGAGCTTTGCGAAAATGCGCGTTTGATGTTAGTGACCATCGGGGAAGCATACCAGTCGGGTGATGTGAGTGCCGGATCTCGATTAGAACAGATTTTACAGCAGGTAATGGGCAAAATCTCAGAAGGCTGAATTGCGTGGGATTTTATCCCAAGAGGTTAGCCCAGCGAATAAACCTGAAGGTAAGAGATTATGATTGAAACTGAAACCCAATTAAAGTCGTTGCTAGAGCATGCCGAACAAGTGGAACGCAGCGCCCGCCGTAAAGCCCTCTTGCTTACCCTGGTGCCGATCCTTTTTGCTGTCCTGCTTCTGATATTTACATTCTGGCAAGTCCTTGAAGCCAGCCAGGAATTAAATCAAAAGAACCAGGTTCTAGCGTCGAGAAACCAGGAGATTGCCCAGGCTACCAGCACATTAGCAGGCACACGCAAAGATCTGGCTACCGCCCAATCGAATCTCAACCAGCAAAATATCATGTTAAATACGACCGGGCAGCGTCTTACCGAGACCGTAAAGGATTTAAAAATTGCACAAGCGGATCTGGACAAGCAAACTAAATTACTGGCGACTCAAACAGTGGTTTTGGGTGGTTTTCAGAAACAGGTGATGACCCTCCAGACCCAGGTAGCTGATCTAAAAATCGCCAACGCCCTTGAGGAATACAAATTCCCTTATTCATGG
>CAZPWU010000167.1:3421-5636 GCA_964590325.1 uncultured Anaerolineaceae bacterium
AGAATCGCAATGGTGATCCCCAACCCGGGGATGTCGTCTTCTACCAGGGCGGATTTTCACTTTTCTACTATCTGGATGAGCGTGGTAACCCGTTTGTGATCGGTATGACGCCACGCGGGATTATGGCCTTAAATTACAAGTTTGCACCGATCATCGGTGTTGGTGCCGCGGTATCCCGATAAAAGTAAATTCCATGACAACTGAATTCTCACGGGGATTTGCATTGGTGGTTGGCGTCGCCGGCTACAGTCGGGTGCGCCCACTGCCAGCTACAGTGTTGAATGATGCGCACGATTTTTACCAGCTTCTCACTTCTTCGCAGTACTGCGGTTATCCGGCTGGTCATATTCGGCTGCTGCTGGATCAGCAGGCTAACGCGGCCGGGATGCGTGCCGGGCTGGAGTGGTTGACTGCTTCAGCCGGGCTCGAGGATACCGTGTTGTTTTTCTTCTCGGGTCACGGGGGAAGGTTGGCAGATGGCCCCCAGGCAGGTCATTACCTTCTCCCTTACGATTGCGACCTGGCTGACTTGAATCAAACGGCTATCTCTGGAGATGAGTTAACTGCGCGGCTGGCAGATATCCAGGCAAGGCGCCTGCTGGCATTCTTCGACTGCTGTTATGCCGGTGGGACAGGGGAGGTTAAAGACCTGGAAGCAGAGGTTTTCAAAGATGGTATCGCGGACAGCTATTACGAGCGATTAGCCCAGGGCAGCGGACGGGTAATTATGGCATCCTCGCGTAGTGATGAAGTCTCGCTGATCCTACCCAGGATGAAGAACAGCCTGTTCACCCATTCCTTGATGGAAGCCCTGCAAGGCAGTGCCAGAACCCGGAACGATGGTCTGGTGCGTGTGTTCGATGTTTTCGAATATATCTCTGAAACTGTTCCAGCGCAGGGGAACCAGCATCCAATCTTTAAGGCAGCTGACCTGGAGAACAATTTTCCGATCGCACTCTACCTGGGAGGGAAAGCCGCAGCTTCTCCTGCAGAGAACCAACCTGTACAGGCAACTGTGGATAAGCGTATCCTGCGCCAGGCTCTGGTTCAATCCTTCAGCCTTGAAGAGCTGGAGGTGCTTTGCGCAGATATCCAGCAGATCCTGGCAGATAACGGCATTGATCTGCCTGTGAGCCTGGAAATGGCCGGTGGCAGTGAAAAACCTGCTAAAGTGTTGAAGCTGATCGAATACCTGGACCGGCGCGGCCATCTGGGTGTTCTGGCTGAAGCCGTGCGCCGGGAACGACCTGGGATCCTCACGAACAAATATTCCTCTTAATCTTCATGACGGCGCTTACTATGTCGTCGACATCTGAGCGTGTGCCCAGCAGCATTGTCTGAGCGAACCATATCCCTTCGGAGTAGCATGCTTTCTCGGTGACGGGGCAGTCAGGGTAAGGTTCTGTGGACTCCTTTCCGGTCAAGAAACGTTTTAACCGACGGGTACCATCCTGGATTGCCTTCATCCGGTATAAAGGCACATACCCCTCACTGCATGGAATGCCTTCTGCCTGTAAAGCCTCCATGAATGCATGGCGAGGTAAGCCGTTGAAGGCTGAGCTGTCGTAGCGGCAGATGAACAAGTGATACCCATGCTGGGTCACACGCGGATCCCTGGTAAGGGGTTGAAAGCCATCTACCTGCGCCAGGCACTCCGCCAGGTAGAGGCCATTTTCTTCTCGTCGCCTGGCAAGTTCATCAAACCGGGTAAGCTGGGCCAGCAAGATGGCGGCTTGCCATCCAGTCATCCGAAAGTTACCGCCGAGCACTTCATGTTGATACCACTCTCCCTCACGTACTCGTCCGCAATTGAGTATAGACCAGCACAGTTCAGCCAGCTCTTCGTTATCGGTCAGGATAATGCCCCCTTCTCCAGCATTAATATTTTTTGAAGATTGAAAACTGAAACAACCCAGATCGCCAATAGCACCTACCCGCTGGCCCTTCCATGCCGCTCCATGTGCCTGACAGGCATCTTCAATGACCCAAAGATGATATTTTTTAGCGATCTCGGTAATCCTGTCCATATCGGCTGGATTACCGCCAATGTGGACAGGGATGATGGCCCGTGTACGCGGCGATATCGCCGCTTCTACCTTGTCCGGATCGAGATTATAGGTATTGGGGTCGATATCGACGAATACAGGAATAGCCCCGACCATCAGGCAGGCAGTTGCCGTGGCCATAAATGTATAGGCAGGAACGATCACCTCAT
>CAZPWU010000168.1:0-5617 GCA_964590325.1 uncultured Anaerolineaceae bacterium
CAGGAAGGCTTCAGTCCCGATGGAGGAATAGAACTCCGTGATTTATCGTGGGCGATAATTAGGGAAATTCTTTATTAATACTGGCAATGCCGGAATTTAACCTTCCTCAGCCTTCACTGTCTGACTGCACAGGGGAATTGCACCCCAAAGCACGGGAGGGCATCGAGCTATTCAATACAGGTAAGTATTGGAAAGCACACGAAGCCCTGGAATCGGCCTGGAGGGAAGAATCTGGTGAGATCCATCATCTCTACCGCGCAATCCTCCAGGTCAGTGTGGCTTATCTGCATGTGCAGCAACGTAATTACCGCGGTGCCATGAAGCTGTATAAACGCTGCCAGAAATGGCTGACCCCTTTCCCAGAATATTGCCGCGGAATTAATCTAGGGCAATTGCGTAAAGACTTCGAAACCGTAATCATTGAAGTGAAACGCCTTGG
This sequence comes from uncultured Anaerolineaceae bacterium, assembly GCA_964590325.1. Lineage (GTDB taxonomy): Bacteria > Chloroflexota > Anaerolineae > Anaerolineales > UBA4823 > CAZPWU01. The sequence goes on from CAZPWU010000168.1 coordinate 440, forward strand.
ACCAGAAGGTTTGCTTGAGTTTAATCTAGCCCTGCTAAAACCAATCCTCTGGGATCCAACCGGCGAGATAAATCCAGCCTGACTTATGATTCTCTTTGAGAATAAAACCGTATTAGTGACCGGTTCAGGGCGAGGGATAGGTCGTGCTATTGCACTGCACTTTGCGCGCCAGGGGGCAGATATTATTATAAATTTCTTCCGTAACCGGGTCCCTGCTGAAAAGACTGCCGATGAGATCCGAGCCCTGGGACGGTGCGTACAGGTTGTAAAGGCGAATATTGGTACGCTAGAGGGGATTGACACCCTTTTTAAGGAAGTCGAGAAACGGTTCGGTGGCTTAGATATCCTAATCAGCAATGCCGCTTCGGGTTATAACCGCCCTGCCATGCAACAGAAACCAAAAGGCTGGGATTGGACGATGAATATCAACGCACGTTCGTTGCTATTCTCTGCGCAAAGAGCGGTGCCCTTAATGGAAAAACGCGGCGGAGGATTTATAGTAAGCATCTCCAGCCCTGGTTCGGTGCGCGTCTTACCCGATTATATCGTTGTCGGTGCCAGTAAAGCCGCTATTGAAGCACTCACCCGCTACCTGGCGGTGGAATTAGCAAGTAAAAACGTTGTGGTAAATGCAGTCTCCCCTGGGATTGTGGAGACAGATGCCCTTAAGCACTTTGATGCTCTGAAGGACCATGAACTGATAGGCCATATCGTTGCTAATACTCCCGCCGGGCGACTGGTGACTCCCGAGGATGTGGCAGAAGTAGTAGCTTTTTTATGCACTCCAGCCGCGAGGATGATCCGCGGCCAAGTTATCGTGGTCGATGGGGGATATACATTACCAATGCAGGGCGTAAATCGTGATACATGATACATGATGAGTGTCTAAAAATGTTGTAGGGTGGATATATAAGGAAAACAACGCTATATCACGGACACTTTTTTAGTTATCTACCATACTTGCCCATCAACTGCCCTTGCACTAAGATATGACCGCGCATCGCTTTTTCAACATCAGCCTTGACTGATCCTGGTTTGAGGTTAAGCAAAACATCCAGAGCATAAACCTTGAAAAAATAGCGGTGGATTGATCCTTTAGGTGGGCAGGGACCACCATAACCGGGCTTGCGAAAATCATTATTCCCCTGGGTACCAATCCCTTCCACGGCGGCAGTTTTGGCTACATTTTCAGGCAAGCTGGTTAAAGTTATAGGGATATTGTATATAACCCAGTGAACCCAGGTACCCCCGGGTGCATCCGGATCGTCTGCAACTAGAGCTAAGCTCTTAGCACCCGATGGGATACCGGACCAGGACAACGGGGGCGATACATTCACCCCATCGCAAGTATATTTCTGGGGGATCGTTTTACTCTCTGTAAAAGCAGTGCTGGTTATCTGGATTGTCATCGGCATCTCTCCTTCAGATCCAACTGTCTTTGATGAGGGTTTACATCCTGAACCAATGATCAAGATGAATAGGATTATAAACCAATAGGATATGGGCTTTCTATACATGGTTGACACCTCATCTGTAGGGGCAAAAAGGGGGTTATGCGATTATAAATGTTCAATCCTCGTAAAAGGTTCACCCTGTTTACGGAAACTCACCACCTCGGGGTGCGTTTTAGCATACCTATCGAGAGACCGTGTATCCCAGGTGACGCGCCCTTTGATCCATACTGCTCTCAGAAAAGAACCTGTAATGGTTTCTCCATGTGCCACAACCTCTTTCCTGATCTCATCTTCAAGGGCAGCGATGTTAGCATCAACAGCTTCTCGACGACCGGCAAATTCAGCTTCAATCTCTGCGATACGTGCCTTGATCTCAGGAGTTAAAACCTGGTCAATTAATTCTTGCTTTTCAAGGTTCAGGACATCACGTTGGGCATAGAAATTAGCTAGTTTATCTAACTTCTGAGAGATATCTGTATTCATAAAATAACTCCTGATGATCAATCATTCAGAAGGACATATTTGCAAAATAAAGCGGTGCCTGATAATTATACTTAGAATCGTATGATCCCTGATATTTTTAGCTTTTCTCGTTCAACTGCGTAACTCCTATATAAAATAAAAAAGGGTTATCCAACCAGATAACCCATTTCATAGAAAAAGCAAATCAATCAATAACTTATACACCCACCAGTATCGCCCTCGCCGGTGCACCATCAGAGCCTCCTAATTTCATCGGTAAACAATATAATGTGTAGCGTCCTTGAGACACCTGGGATAGATCCAGACCTTCCAGTACTACAACACCTGCCTTCAGCAGGATTTCATGAGTTGGTCGCGTGGATCCATAAGGTGCGACAGACAGATAATCCACCCCAACGAGTTTAAATCCACGTTGCACCAGGTAATCGGCACCGTCAGGACTGATGGCTACATAATCAGAATGGAAACCGTCATCTATATTTGTCCAATAATTTGAATTGCGGGTTTTAAATAGAATTCGTCGCGTCCGAGGAGGAATTTCAGCACGTTTCAAGATGGCTGCCGTGATTAAATTTACGTCAGGCAGGTGTAGCACATAGGCGCGGCCAGTTAAGGTGATAATCGATAAGTGCTCTACACTTTTTCCACTAGATATAAAATGATAAGGTGCATCAACATGCGTGCCGGTATGGACACTCATCTCCATCCGTGAGACATTAGAATTATCCCCACTTTCAATTTTTGATATACGTTCTAAAACAACACCGGGATCACCGGGCCAGATGGGTATACTAGGCGTTATGGTCAATGTTATATCGTAAGTGTGCATGTCGTTCCTCCATCTGAGAAAGTATATATCAGGGTTTAGGAACGCGCAACAAAGTTATCCTGTTTTTATTTATAATGTCAGACTTTCCAATGTGGCTCTTTTTAGCGCTTGCTTATCGATTATCACCCCCAGACCAATCCCCGATGGAACCGTGATGGTGCTGTCCGGATTTAGGAGAAACCTTTGTTCGGTAATATCCTCAGCATAGTAGCGGTCGGAGGCTGAAATATCGCCTGGTAAATTAAAACCAGGTAGCGAGGCTAATGCCAGGTTAGCAGCCCGGCCCACTCCCGTTTCCAACATGCCACCGCACCACACAGGCACCCCTTGTTCCTGGCACACATCGTGAATGGCAACCCCCTGGCTCAGTCCACCCACCCTCCCGGCTTTGATGTTGATAATCCGGCAGGCTCTTATCTCGAGCGCCTGACGAGCATGGCGAGGTGACAAGATGCTCTCATCCAGGCAGATTGGTGTAGTAAACTGGGCTTGTAACCGGCTGTGATCCCATAGATCATCTTCCGCTAAAGGTTGCTCAATCAGGAGTAAATTCAAACTATCGAGCGGGTGCAGTAAGTCAGCATTTTCGAGTGTATAAGATGAGTTCGCATCAACCTGGAGGCGTATGTCAGAGAAAGCCTGACGTACTGCACTGGTTTCGGCAACATCACGACCAGGCTTTATTTTTATTTTAATGCGTCGATACCCCTGCCCAAGGTAACCTTCAACCACCTTTATAAGCGCTAGGGGAGATTCCTGAATGCCGACCGAAACTCCTACTTCGACCCGTTCACGCACACCCCCTAGCATGTTGCGTAAAGAACATCCTTTTGCTTTCGCCAGGATATCTAACAAAGCCATTTCCAAGCCGGCTTTTGCCATGGGATGACCGCGCACCGTCGAAATCCGCTGCTGTAAATCCTCTGCCCCGGTGATATCCTGACCCAGGACCATTGGAATGAGGAAATCACGCAGGATATGCCAGGCTGTCATTGCTGTTTCATAGGAATAACCCGGGTCGCGATCAGCGACACATTCGCCGTATCCGGTCAATTCCTCAGCCCGGGCTTCTAACAAAATACAATCTCGGGTCTGGATACGCCCGAAGGAGGTCTCAAAGGGCGTCCGAAGAGTCATGCGCAGGTGGCGTAGAATAATACAGTCAATTTTCAAAGTGTACTCTCTCCGTTACTTAGTACATAAAAACTACGATCTGGTTGACCGGGTCGGTATACAAAGTCAGTAACCAGGTAACCCTGAGAGAACAAATCTTCGAATATCGATCGTATATGTAAGCGCCATTCCAGCGCAAGGGCAGGATTGACTGATTTTATAGCCAGTATATCAGCAGGAATTTCTACCATGAGAATCGCCTCCTCCACCGACACAGGCTTTGTACCTCGGCGCGACTTTACCTTCATCTTGGTGGTGGGATCTATGGTTGGAGAAGCAGTATTGATAATCCGGACGTTTGCGGACAAGAACTGGTCCAGGCTGAGAAGACGGCGGGCGCGTTTGCTCAACCTGCGGTTTACACGCCATGAACCAACCCACCAATCCACCTGGAAACGGTCAGATGGTAAGCCGACATTCAACTCATCGCGCATGTCACCATAGAAATTTCTCAGGTAAGTATTGCACACTGCACCTAGCTTGGCTATGTTCAGGTAGGCATTACGGCTTAATAGAGGGTCGTACGTCCAGGTAATCAAATCTACTCCCTGATGGCGAACCATCTGCCATTGGGCACGTTTTAGACGGAATCCAAGCCCCTGACCTCGATAATCTGGATGAACAGCCAGCATATGCGAACAGTGTTTAGCTCGCGGCCCATCCGGGGTAAAGTAAAGACCTGGGAAACCGAAAACAAAACCTACCAGAGCACTATCAAGATAAACACCTACTACTAAACCACCACCGTGGACGCCAGCTAATAACATATGTGCCGGGACTACATCGAGCTCACTGCCAGGCCAAACCAACCGTTGTAGTTCCTCAACCTGCCTCATTTCATCAGGCGATTCAAGTATGCGGATTATCCAATCTATGCGAGGCTCCACCATCCATGTGCCTTTCTATCAAACCGTCTGACGGTGTAAGATTGACTGTATAAGCGAACGCCGCCATTTCCGTCCCTCCAGGTAAGCCAAGCGTTGGGAAAACCTTGCTGGCATCAACTTAAATACGCGTGGGATGGTGTCCAAGGATGTAGTCCGATTGGCAGCAAGATAATCCAACCAATAAACCGATACCGGCAGACCGGGGGCGAGGTGCTCTAAGAAAACTGTCAACGCACGCAGGTAGGGTGGACGCAGAGGTACCAATCGGCGTCGGATACCGATGGTGTTCATAATTGCTTCAGCAATCTCTCGGGCACGATCTATTACCATTGGTATCGCGAGGGAGTGTACC
>CAZPWU010000169.1:0-5582 GCA_964590325.1 uncultured Anaerolineaceae bacterium
CGGAGAGAGCGGTAGCCGCTTAAGAAGGTCGGGAATAGTATAGGTCATTCTATATTTATCCTAAATATATTTACTATCAATAGAATAGCATTTTTCATCAAACTTGTCAAGGGCTAAAGGCGGGACTCCGAGCTGGAGTATTATCAAATGTCTTTGCGCGCTGGAGCCTTAATTTTTCGCTTGTTGTGACAACCTGAGAAGTGTCCGATGTTTTGTACGAACCCCAGAGTTACCCACTTGACTCAGGTGTAGCCACGTGCAATAATGTGGTTAGGTTGATTCCTGTCCCCGTTGTTGTTTCATCTGGCGGACCTCCTTCCATGACAACTCTTTCCACCCCATTGTGAGGCATTACCAGCCATTTGGCACAATTGCTCAAGCTAAAATTCTCAATAAGATGGTTAATCGAGGAATATACCATGGTTACAATGACCAACAACCAACCCGTTCTGGGTCGAGGAGTCTCCCGACGCATCTTTCTCAAACTAACTGCGGTAGGCCTGTTAGCCGGTTGCAACCCTTTACCACGACCATCTGCCATGCCTAAAAGCAAACCTACCCCCACATCAAATAACAATACGATTATACCCAACAACCCAGCGATCGATAACCCAAAATCTATGAAAATTACGGACATCAAGTCTTACCCGGTCTGGGTGGGAAGCCGGAACCAGATGATCGTTAAAGTAGAAACCGATGCAGGGCTTCACGGTTGGGGTGAGTCAGGGCTGGCAGGCCGAGAGTTAGCCGTTGTTGGGGCTATCAAACACTATCGGGAGTTCCTGATCGGCCGCGATCCCATGCGCATCGGCGCGTTGTGGCAAGAGATGTATCGCAGCCAGTATTTCGAAGGTGGGCGCGTCCTGGCCGCGACCATTTCCGCCATAGATCTCGCATTGCACGATATTGTGGGCAAGGCACTGGGTGTGCCCGTCTATCAACTCTTGGGCGGTAGACAGCGAGATTATGTGCCTTGCTTTGCCTCTACGTCGGGAGCATCAGAAACGGATTTGATTGACAACACCAAGTCTTTTATGGCGAGTGGCTGGGAGTGTATCCGTATCGCGCCAGCCGGGGCTACTGGCGATATTTTCGAGCCGCGCCAATCCATTGCCCTCACCGTAGCCTGGCTCACCAAACTACGCGAAGCGGTTGGCGCGAAAGTGGCTTTGGGCGTCGACTACCACCATCGCCTAAGCGTGGCTGAGACAGCCTCTTTCTGCCAACGCTTGCAGCCCGGCACACTGGATTTCCTGGAGGAGCCGATCCGCGACGAAACGCCGGAGGCTTATGTGGCGCTGCGAGAAATGGTAGACGTGCCCTTCGCTATCGGTGAGGAATTTTCCAGCAAGTGGGCGTTCCTGCCTTACCTGGAGCGCGGCATCACTAATTTTGCCCGCATCGATGTCTGCAACGTCGGGGGGCTGACCGAAGCCATGAAGGTGGCTGGTTGGGCTGAGGCGCATTACATTGACCTGATGCCGCATAATCCCCTAGGGCCCATCTGTACCGCGGCATCGATACACCTGGCGGTGGTCGTGCCCAACTTTGCATGGTTGGAGGTGTGGGCCTCGCCTGATGGACAGCTTATTTTCACTGATAACGACCTGTTTACCATGCAGCCCAAGCTGGAGGGCAACCGCTTCCGAGTGCCGGAGACACCCGGCCTGGGGATTGAGTTAAACGAAGAACTGCTGGTTAAGCGGGCTGCAGAGTTTAATTTTTGGGAAGCACCGCACTGGCGTCGGGAAGACGGGTCTTATACCAACTGGTAAATGGTCTCTATACTAATTACTCCCCGAGGTTTGCTATGCCGCCCTACTCCTTCGACCCATCGCCCAATTTCGCCCACAAGCTGGATGCAGCCGATGAGCTGGCCTCCTTCCACTCCGCCTTCGTAATCCCCGAGCCCGACCTCATCTACCTGGATGGCAACTCCCTGGGTCGCCTGCCCAAAGCGACTGCTACCCGCATGCAGGAGGTCATCCAGGAGTCCTGGGGTCGCGGCCTGATCCGCGGCTGGAACCTCGACTGGTTCGCTGCCCCCCAGCGCATTGGCGAGAAGATCGCTCTCCTGGTCGGTGCCGCCCCAGGTCAGGTTGTCGTCAGCGACTCGACCTCCGTCAACCTCTTCAAGCTGGTCATCGCTGCCCTTCAAGCCCGCCCTGCGCGTACCCGACTCGTCACGGATACCCTCAACTTCCCCTCCGACCTGTACATCCTGCAAGGCTGCATCCATCTCCTCGGCGACAAGCATGAGCTGGTCCTCGTCCCCTCCACCGATTGCATCACCGTGGACGACCATGACCTCTTCGACACCCTCGACGAGCGCACTGCCCTAGTCACCCTCTCGCACGTCGTCTTCAAGAGCGGCTACCTCTACGATGCCCAGGCCATCACCGACCGTGCCCATCAAGCTGGTGCCCTCGTGCTTTGGGATCTCAGCCACGCCGTCGGTGCGGTGCCTGTCGAGCTGGATGCCTGGGGTGTCGACCTGGCAGTCGGCTGCACCTACAAGTACCTCAATGGCGGTCCTGGCGCCCCTGCTTTCCTCTACGTGCGCGGTGACCTGCAAGAGAACCTGCTCTCGCCCATCTGGGGTTGGTTCGGGCAGCGCTTTCCCTTCGCCTTCGACCTGGATTACACCCCCGCCCCCGGCATCAGCCACTTCCTGGTCTCCAGTCCGCCTATCCTCTCCATGCTGGCGCTGGAGGCCTCCCTGGACCCGCTCCTGCAAGCCGGTATCGGGCGCCTGCGTCGAAAATCCCTGCTCCAGACCACCTACCTGATCGACCTGATCGACTATTTCCTGTCCCCGCTCGGCTTCACCCTCGGCACACCCCGTGACCCCCTCCGCCGCGGCTCACACGTCTCCATCCGCCACCCCGATGGCTACCGCATCAACCGCGCTCTCATCGAAGAGCTGGCCCTCATCCCCGATTTCCGCGAACCCGATAACATCCGCCTGGGCGTCGCCCCCCTCTACACCAGCTTTGCTGATCTCTGGGAGGCCGTCGACCGCATCCGCCGCGCGGTGGTCGAAAGGCGCTACCTGCATTACCCCCTCGAGCGCCTGGCGGTTACGTAGCCTGACCTACAAGCGAATCAGTTAATCTAACTGAGGCGGGCCTCGGCGGATGCGCTCTATAACCTGTTCTTCTGGCTCATCCCAAAATCCTTCAACCCACCATGTTACACCAGCCTCCATCCACGGAATGAGTTTATCCTGTAGTTGGGTGTGATCCAGGCCAGCCGTTTTGCCACCCAGCACGATGTCAAAGGGTGTGGTCAGGGTGCGGTTAGCATCCACAAAGGCTTTCATCTCGCAGATATCCGCCGGCGTTACTTCTGCGCCCTTCCCTTCTCGGTTCATCTTTTCCGCGAACAACCCGTCACATTTCAGAACTCGCTGCATTGATTTTTTTCGCGGCCAAATGCCTACCACCCACAGCGGGATGCGCGGCTGCTGCACTGGCTTGGGTGGGTAATGCCGCTCCTCCATCAACGTCAGCTTGAGATGATAATGCTTGCCATCATAATCGAATTGTTTACGCTGGTACAGCAAGGTCAGGATATCGATGCTTTCATCCAGCATTTCGGCGCGCGCCTTGACATCGGTCACCTCATCAGGAAAGCTTTGCCATCCCATCCAGACCGCACCTGATCCTAATCCGAGAATTAGACGACCATCGGACAGGCGATCTAAAGCGACAGACTCGCTGGCCACCTTCCAGGGACGCCGTAGCGGCATAGGGATGACCATGGTACCCAGCCGGATGCGATGGGTTGTCATGGCGGCCGCAGCCAGGGCGATCATCGGGTCCTCACACCAAATAGCGTCTCCCAAGAAACAGCCGTCCCAACCGGCTTCTTCGGCCAGGTAAGACAACTTCGCGACGATGCTTGGAGTGCCGAACGGCAAAGCTAAACCGAATTTCAGAACTGCCATATTGCCTCTGCTATCTACATGTACGCTCAATGCGGAATAAACTATCTCCCAAAATGGGTTATAGTATTAATCCAGGAGCCTCGCAATGTCCTATCCGACGATAATCTCGTCAAGTGAGCGCTTGGGTACGTGATGGACCCCTTGCTTATCGCGCCAATACTTGATGTCCCCTGCGGGCCCCACGGCCTCGAGTACGACTGTCTCTTTCGGCTTGCCTAACGCGATCACCAGCAGGATCTCGTAGTCTGCTGGAATTGCCAAAGCCTGGCTCAGCTCACCCTTCTGCACCGAACCAATCATGCAGCCGCCCAGTCCCTTCTCTGTCGCGCCCAGCAGGATGCTCTGCGCAGCAATCCCATGGTCGCATCCGAAGGACTGGGTGATGGTCTTGTCGCCCAGGATGATGATGTATGCGGATGGCCTTTCACCTTCCTGAGGGCCCGGCCAGTTTTTAAGATAGCCAGCCCAAGCCAGGTTGAGGAACACGAGAGCATTCCTCTGTGGATCGCAGGACAGGATGTACTTCAACGGCTGCTTGTTGGCCGCCGATGCAGACAGCCTCGCAAGGTCCACGAGTTCCCTGAGGGTGTCGATGCTGACCGGTGTGTCCTGATAGAACCGGCGGTAGCTTCTGTTCTTGAGGATCAGATCTCTTATCATGGTGGATAGTGCTCCTCTACGTGCAGTCTGACTTCTGATTCTACTACAACGGATTATATAACATTTATAAGGTATAACGGGTATGATAATATTGTTTCTACTGCAATGAGCGATACTGCCTATTCACATTTAACTAGGCTATTGAAGAGAGTTATGCTTAAAACCAGCTGCTTATGTGACTACGATTCCTCTCATAAAACAGGCAAGAGCCATCCCCACAATAATATCTCTGCCCTATTATTCTGAATATAGCTGGTTTCGCCACTCGCTCCCCAAAGGTCCGCGGATGAGTCGGATTGGCCGCCTGCGATTATGAGGAGAGGCGACCAACCTCGGACCCGGGAGACGACTTGATGGCACCATCAACGGAATGCGTTAGCAGCAGGGTGGCGGGGTCAGAACCAATGTCGGGACTTGAGTCGCTCTTTGGAGCCTGAATCACCTTCGGGTGAGCGACAGCCCAGCCCGGTCAGCCTTCAGCCGGATATTAGGCGGGTTACCAGAATAGCTAGCAGATGGGCTGCTTTGAAGCATTGTTTTCAAAGAGCACACATGATTCCCCATGTGAGATCGTGGCCGTCATGACGGTTTATTCGTTCTTGCCCGCTACCTCCCATTCATCTCTTAAAATGGCATAGGTGTAGCCAAGGAACTCTATCGGTTTCCCATCTTGCGTATTTCTGAAGGAACCTGTACTCTCGGCCGTTCTCTTGAAACCTAACCTTTCCAGCAATCGGCAGGAGGCGCGATTTACAGCCGCGGTCCCAGTGACCACTCTCTGTGCCTGCAATCGATCGAACGCATGACCGATGGCGACTCGGCATGCCTCTGTTCGATCTCCATCACCGCATCCGTTCTCCCCATCGGATTTAGATAGCGCTGGCGATATTCATCGGCGCCTACCTCTTCTAATTCCTACCAAGAATATTCTCCAATGAACTCCGCGACCTGCGAGGGCTGCAACCCGAATTGC
>CAZPWU010000170.1:0-5582 GCA_964590325.1 uncultured Anaerolineaceae bacterium
TGGCGGTTGCTATCAGCCTGGGAGGCTGCGTCCTGGTCTCAGGAATGAATACTTACTGATCCTTGCATAAATAGCTAAACGGTGGTCTGATAGGCCACATGGGAAAGAAAAAAGCGACGAGTTGGAAAGAAGAACGGCGTAAGCGAGCCTGGGCACTATACCAGGCAGGCTGGAAACAAAAAGAGATTGCGGAAGCGCTTGGTGTGACCAAGGGAGCAGTTAGCCAGTGGATCCGAAGTGGCAAGGAAGGCGGGGAAGCGGCGCTCAAAGATCGCCCAAAACCCGGCTCACCACGGCGCTTGAGTGCAGAAGAACGCCAGCGGATCCCCGATTTGCTGAAGCGAGGGGCAGAAAGCTTTGGTTTTCGGGGCGATTTATGGACCTGTTCTCGGGTAGCGAAGGTAATCGAGCAGGAGTTTGGGGTAGCATACCACCCAGCGCACGTCAGCCGCATTCTCAAAGAGCTGGATTGGACACCCCAGAAGCCGATCCGGCGAGCCAAACAGCGCCAGGAATTCGAGATCCAGCGCTGGAAAGAAGAGCGTTGGCCCGAGTTGAAAAAAAGGCCGCCGAAGAAGGGCGAACCATCGCCTTCATAGACGAATCGGGGTTCTATTTGCTGCCGATCGTAGTTCGCACTTATGCCCCTTGTGGCTGTACGCCCATCTTGAAGGAATGCCTGTCCTATAACCATCTTTCGGTCATCGGGGCAGTTACACCACAAGGCAGGTTGTTTCTGAAGACTTACGATCATTCGATCACCAGTCGAGAAGTGGTTGCGTTTCTCGGGCAACTGCAACGTTTGATCCCCGGTTTACTCCTGGTTATTTGGGATGGTAGTCCGACACATCGTTCCAAGGTCATTAAAGCCTATCTATCTGCGGGGGCTGCTAGGCGGATCCATCTGGAGCAACTGCCTGGTTATGCTCCTGAGCTAAACCCGACAGAGTGGGTCTGGAGTTACCTGAAAGTTGCTGATTTGGCCAATATCGCATGTGACTTCCTTTCCGAACTGGATGCTCTCATCCAGAGAGTGAAGAAACGAGTGCAACATAGACCAGAACTGATCCAAGTCTTCTTTCTTGATGCAGGTTATGAAGTTTAGAGATTTATGCAAACATCAGTAAAACAGTTGACACAGACATCCCGATCTGGCAATGGCCGCGGTTAGGCCTCGCTTTCGTACGAACAGGGCCTAATGGCATCGATTCCCGGACCATCAACCGTGATATGGTCACTCCCTTCACGACAATGGGTGGAGCTATGGTCCTTAGCCCAATTGGCAGAAGATCAACCCATTATTGATGGAAATGTTCGGACAATAACGGTAATAAATCTATGCTAAAATCACCCTATGGATATTAAAGTTGTTGCCACTAACCGAAAAGCCAGGCATGAATATTTTCTGCTTGACACCTATGAAGCTGGTATAGCATTACAGGGAAGTGAGATAAAAGCTATTCGAGCTGGACAGATCAGCCTTGCACAGGCTTATATCCGCTTAGATGGTCAGGAAGCCTGGTTGATAGATGCGCACGTGGCTCCTTATGAGCAAGCTGGACGGTTTAATCACGACCCTCTTCGTCCAAAAAAGTTACTCTTACATAGTGATGAAATCCGGAAATTATGGGATACTGTCCGTCAAAAAGGGGTCACCATAATCCCCCTGAGGATATATTTGAAAAATAGGCGGGCTAAAGTGGAAATTGCCGTGGCGAAGGGAAAGAAACTTTACGATAAACGTGCTGTAATAGCAGAGCGTGACGCTGAGCGAGAAATAGAACGGCAATTTCACAGTCGAGAATAAACATGTTTCCTTCCACGATCGGCGCGATAAACCAATTAGTACCTGATGAGAAAAGGAAGATATTTTCCCGTTTAATCCCGCCTGAACTCTTTCACCGTTTCTCATTAAAACCTGATTTAACCGATTCTGAAGGCAATGACCTCCTTTTTCTAAATAGCCAGGTGGGAAGCACGGATGCCGAGATAGCACTTTATCACCAACGAGGTTTCCCCGATCCGATATTTTATGGGCATATCCAAGATACAATAAATAGTCAGGTTCACATCCTCCTTTATGTGTTCAATGACCCTGATTCGACTCGCTATGATGTGGACTGCATGCCAGATGGGACACCCACAAAATTTGGTATTTTCCAACGTAATATCGAAGCCGAAATTGCTGCCATGAATGCTGGGTTGGCACCAGGACAAATCCGTCGGGGATTTCGAATCACTACATCCGCAATCAAAACTTTTGAAAGCCTGATCGATAACATGGGAATAAACCTCTATTTCGCTGAACCTCTCTACTATCATAATGCTATCACCTTTGAACGATTTGGCTTCGGATATCAAAAAGGTAAAAAGTTGATGGAACGCATACAGCAGGGTTTATGTCCTGGTGGCGATCTGCTACCTCGGCTGGACGGATCAACCCCGTTCAGACAACCGCAAGCTGCAACAAGTATACGACTTCGCTCGTGGGCGATCCACGATGGTATCCTCGGTGAACCGTTCAACGACGTAACTGTCTACAAGCAAATCGGGAAAAATGAAGGTGTTCAGACCTTCTTAGATTGCGGGTGGTGATTTATGCTTTCAAATAACATAATCGCACTCATCATAACCTTTGCAGTTGCCCTTGCCTGGTTGCGCTTGAACGATTTTGCTGCACATCGTGGTTGGATCAGTAGCGACCTAAGTCGGAAGATTATCCATATGGGCACTGGACCACTCTTCGTTTTATGCTGGTTGCTTTTTAATAACGCACCTATTGCTCGCTACCTGGCTGCCCTTGTACCTTTTGCTATTACAGGACAGTTCGTTCTGGTAGGAACAGGTGTTATCCACGATGAAGCTGCTGTTCGGGCGATGTCGCGCAGTGGTGATCGGCGTGAAATACTTCGTGGGCCCTTATTATATGGGATTGTCTTTGTGGTGCTCACCATCATCTACTGGAAAGATACCCCCATTGGGATGGTGGCCTTAATGCTGATGTGTGGCGGTGATGGTTTGGCGGATATTATGGGTCGACGATTTGGGCAAATCAAGCTCCCTTGGAGCCCGGGTAAATCCTGGATGGGTTCATTGGGGATGTTCTTGGGTGGGTGGGTGTTCGCAGTTGGGATCTTTACGGCATATGTAGCGGTCGGAGTTTTTTCTGGTCCAGTAACGTTTTACCTTCTTAGGCTTACATTAATCGCACTAGTCGGAACTCTTGTAGAATCTCTACCCTTGAGAGATATAGATAATATTACAGTGACTTTAGCAGCTGTCATTATGGGTTATTTACTGCTTTAAGGTATTTTTCTAACCACAACGGCAAAGCTTCAACCAGTTGACACATAAGATGGGTAGTATTTTCCATGAAAAGATTGATATTTCCATAAGCTTCACCGCCAACTGGTCCTACGAGATCGGTGACACCGCGTAGTATCAAGCAGCGTATTCCATTACGAACCGCGACCCAGGCAATTGCACCAGATTCCCAATCGCCTGCAACAGCCCCGTACCGTTCTTTAAGGCGAGGGATCTCTTCTACTAATAAGTCTCGATCTCCGGAAACGAGAAGACAACGCCGTACGTTCTGTGGGTAATCCTCCCCCAACCATGAAAGATCTAGGTCAGTCGAATAATGAGAAATATGCTCATCATAATCCCCCATTTGCTCGACAATGTCGTACACTATTGTACGGTCAACTAAAATAATTGCCCCTTTCTCGATCTCCCCTTCAAATCCCCCACATGTCCCGAAATTAACTAATAAATCCGGAGACCACCGATCAATGACATATTGGGTCGATGCCGCTGCGGCAATCTTACCCCATCCCCCATGGAAGAACAATACAGGCTTACCGCGTCCCTGGATATTTATTAGGAGAGCAAACCATTCACCGAATGGGGATGTCTGCTCATTTACGGATGGGTAGATTTTCCTGATTGCCTGCCATTCGATATCGGCAGAGATCAAAACGATGGTCTGATCCATTATTCCCACTCAATCAAGATTGGTATGCTTTTCCATCTCAGTCACGACCCGGCCTAATTCCTCCGTCATATAACTTGAGCCAATCTCGCGAAACAAATTGACCAGTGTTCGATAGTACCATAACGTACCATCTTTCCCCCCATTAAATCGGCGCCAGGTGGTTTCACCGTGATCATAAAGAGTTGCTACTATAGTTCGGGCATTATGGACTTTATCTGCCAATGAAACGCGGCGGACTTCAGGTGATGCTGAGCGAACCTTGATAATATATTGTTCCTTGCGTTCCCGCCAGGGTGGTTTCGGGATTTGGTAAGCGTCCGTACAACCATCCACGATATCTGCCACTCTATCCCCATAAAACTTTCTTATTTCCTCAAGTATCTTAACACCCCCTTGATCTTCGACAGCGTCATGCAGCAAGGCGGCAATCGCCTGGTCTTCATCACCACCATCTTCTAAAACTAATGCGGTTACTCCTAGCAGGTGGGCGATATAAGGGATTTGAGTGGCTTTCCGCTTTTGTCTAGCGTGCAATCGAGTGGCATAAATCAGGGCATCTTCAAATCGAGAAGTCAACATAAATCATCCTGGTATCGTCAGGCTTTGTAGGTCACGAGGGTAATAGGTGAGGATATCAATGCCATCTTCAGTAATAACGATAGTATCAGAGTGCCGGAAACCGCCCAGTTCTGGTACGTAGATCCCAGGTTCGATCGTGAAAACCATACCCGGTGCGAGGATAGTCGAGTCACCCAGGTCTAAAAATGGTCCTTCATGATACCGTAAACCGATCGAGTGCCCGACGTGATGTTTCCAATAAGGCATTAGATCGTGTTGTTCGTAATAAACTCGCAATGCCCGGTCGATATCGGAACAAGGCAAACCTGGTTTTATCGCTTTAAAGGCTACGTCCTGCACAGCAACTATATGGTCGAAAAACCGTTTCTGCTTGTCATTGGCTTGACCGATAACCATCGTACGTTCCAACTCGGAATTGTATCCCCACATCGGAGCACTCGCTCCACTTACCAACACATCACCCACTTGAAATGTGATGTTTTTTGCCAATGCGTGTGGTATTGCTGCGTTACGCCCGATTTGACCGCGGTAACCGACATCGATCATACTCGAAAAAGCATTTTGGGCCTGGTAGATCGGTCCGATAGCATCCAACATCGTCATCGTAGCTTCCCCACTGGCGTGCCAACTCACCTCGGTCTCGGTTTTGCCAACCCGGGTATATCGCTGGAGTAGAGTATGTGCCAGGTGGGCCCACTTAATGCTCTCGCGGATAAGATCTAATTCCGCTGGACTCTTCACCATCATCTGGTCCTCTATGAAGGATTTTATTTGGAGTGAATTACCCCCTATTAATTCACTCAGACCAGGACCTCGATAACCGAATATCCAGGGATAACCATCGGTGTCAACACCACATGAACCGGAAATACCCATATCGACCAGGGTTTTCTTGAGTATTTCCATCGGATGTGGATCGAGAGGATACTCTACATAGTAATCGACGCGCTCGATATAGGAAGATGATTTTGCATGTTCCACTTCTAACCGTGGTATAAATAGACCCTTT
>CAZPWU010000171.1:0-5580 GCA_964590325.1 uncultured Anaerolineaceae bacterium
TGACCATAGCCCGTCTGACAACTCTAGATGTACCCGGAGTGACCAGAATCGGCACTGTATCTGGAAGTAGTGTCAACAGGCTGCTCAAGCGAGACCAGCAAGAAGGAGTTTGTATTGAGATAAAGGACGATGCCGTTTTTGCGGATCTGTACGTTGTCTTGAAAAACGACGTTAATGCCCGCGACGTCAGTCGTAAAATACAACATGATGTGGCACGAGCGATATCAGAGATGGTAGGCATGAATGTAGGACGTGTTAATATTCACATAGAGGATATTGACTATCCCTCGGAGACTGAGGCTTGAGCTATCTATGAAACCTCGTACCAGGGCACGCAGCATTGCCCTGCAAGTACTTTACGAAATCGATATTGTTGGACATTTACCAGGTAAAGTTCTGGAAGAGCGTATTATCGAAAATTCGCTGGATGATAATTTGGCCGATTTTACCCGCCAGATCGTCCAGGGAGTTTTACCGCTTGTATCACAACTTGATCATTACATAGCCAAACACGCTCCTGAATGGCCTCTCGATCAAGTTGCGGTTATTGACCGTAACATCCTCCGCATCGCCCTTTGGGAAATCGCTGTCAGCAAGGAAACACCTCTTAAGGTGGCTATCAACGAAGCCGTTGAACTCAGCAAGGTTTACGGATCTGATAGCACACCTCGATTTGTAAATGGTGTCTTGGGCAGCCTGGCCTCCCAACAAGATGAAATTCATATGGCTTTCAAAAAAATTTTAGATAGGTAACTGGTTATGGAAATCCTTGGTGTTGGACCTCTCGAATTATTCTTTATCATTTTGATAGCCCTGATCATCTTTGGACCACAAGATATGGTAAAAGCTGGCCGTAGTATGGGGCGATTTCTCCGTAAATTGGTGACCTCAGATGAGTGGCGAACTATTACAAATGCCTCCCGAGAAATAAGTAACCTTCCCACTAAATTAATGCGTGAAGCAGGTCTTGAAGAAGATGAATTGCGCCAAATTTCTAAGGAAGTTAACCTTAGTGAAGTGAAAGACGAAATTAATAAACTCCAAGATAGCATCACAGACCTTACGGTTACTATACCTCCGATCACAATTCCTGAACCCTCGCTTGTAGATACGAATAAATTGATGCCACCTCCACCTGAACCAACCACCATTAACACCCCTGTCGAGCCCCCCGCTGCATCTTTGCAAATACTACCACCCACTCCCGAGCAATCCGCGATCACGCCTGAAATTCTACCAGCTGATCCAAGCCCAATCCCACCTCAATCGGAAGAACCTAAAGAAGAAGTAGAACCGAACTAACCTATGCGTAATCTGCTACGTTTGCTCTGGCGTCTTATCACAGCCCCTTTCCGCTTTATATTATGGATCATCCATTTAATTATCCGTTGGTTTCGCACCATATCTCTGGAGATTTCGGAATTTATCAAGGAGGAACCCGAAGATGCTCCCCTGCCGGATGCCTTCGCTAAGGCAGTGCAAAATCCAGAGGGGATCTTCTACCATGTTAACGAATTACGGAAACACCTGTTTCGTGCAGCGATTTTCATGATCGTAACTACAGCGTTCTCTTTTATTTTTACAAGCCAGATAATTGACTTGCTCGCCAGGCCGATCGGTGGTATCGGAGCACTCAGAGCCATTGAGGTGACAGAATCGATCGGGGTATTTATGCGCGTCGCCCTGCTAGCTGGTTTTGCCCTGGCTTTGCCTTATATTGCTTTCGAGCTGTGGTTATTTATCGCTCCCGGGTTAAAACCGCGCTCGCGTGTGTATGGGTTAATTGCTTTACCTTCTACAGCGATCTTATTTATCCTGGGCATGGCTTTTGCTTACTTTATCATGTTGCCAACAGCTTTACCTTTCTTGCTCCATTTTATGGGGATAACCACCATCCCTCGCCCCTCAAATTACGTTACATTTGTAACGGGCCTGATGTTTTGGATCGGGGTAGCCTTTGAGTTTCCTCTGGTCGTCTTTGTCCTGGCTGAGGTCGGCCTGGTAAAAGCGAAACAGCTTAAAGATCAATGGCGATTGGCTATTGTCATTATTGCGGTCATTGCAGCCGTAGTAACCCCTACGGTAGATCCGATCAATATGAGCCTGGTGATGGCACCGATGTCAATCCTATACTTTCTGAGTGTCGGGTTGGCTTATTTCGCCCAACGCCGCCGTACATCATAAAGACCAAATAGAGAGGGGAAAACCGCTGATAGCATCTGATTGTCTTTATCTTATAATCTAATACCCTGTTGTCTATCCATTTCCCGTAGATATTGAGCCTCATCACAATCATTAGAGGATAGAAAATATGAGACCTGTATATGCAATTTCAGGTGGCGTTTCAAAATTTACCAAAGCCCGTCCTGATAAAACCTTTCAAGCGGTTGTCAAAGAGGCTTACGACTACGCCATCAACGATATCGGTGTTGATTTCTCAACCTTCACCCGCATCGTGGATGGTTCAGTCGCCTCTTACTTTTCCGATCATTTCACTCGGCAACTGATGGCAGGCATCATGGTTCAGGATTACCTGGGATTATGCCCTAAACCCGGACATCGCGTTGAAGGAGGCGGTGCGACGGGTGGATTGTGTTTCCAGGAAGCCTGGAAATCCATCGCCAGCGGACACATGGAAGTCTGTGTCGCCTACGGCTTCGAAACGATGAGCCATGTCGAGACATGGAAAGGAAATGAGTTCATCGCTTTAGCCTCCGACGTATCTTTTGACTACCCCGTGGGAGGTTTTTATTCTGGCTATTACGCCATGATGGTCACAAGACATATGAAGGAATTTGGCACCACTGTCGAGCAGATGGCGGCTGTGAGTGTGAAAAACCACCTCAACGCCTATCACAACCCCTATGCCCAAAAGCGTAACCGCTACACCATCCAGGATGTGCGTAATGCCCCGATGGTTGCCTGGCCTCTTACCCGCCTGGATATCTGTGTCATGTCAGACGGTGCGGCTGCTATTATCCTGGCCTCGGAAGAGGGCTTACATAAGCTGGAAATGGCTGGTGCAAATATTGCACGTCCCTTAGTTAAGATTACTGGCATCGGTTGTGGTACTGATGCTATGCGCATGGCGGACCGGCCTCACGTCGATTATGACTTCTTCATGGAAAATTATGCTACTGTACAGGAGCGCAATTCCGTCGAGACTCAGACGTACTATAAACAGCTGTGGGAGCGCGGCACTCGTTATCCAGGTGTACATTCGTTCCGTGCTGGCCGCACAGCCGGAAATATGGCTTATAAAATGGCTGGGATTGTGGATCCACTCAAAGAACTGGACTTCATAGAGCTGCACGATGCTTACACATCGAGTGAGATACAAACTTATGAAGACCTTGGGCTTTGCCGTTATGGAGAAGGCGGTCCTTTTGCGGTTTCCGGGAAAGCTTTTATGCCAGACATCGATTATGGTTTAAACCTTCCAGAAGCTCCCGAATGCCCGGTTAATCCTTCCGGAGGCCTGATCGCTTGTGGGCATCCGGTCGGTGCGACCGGCCTAATGCAGGCTGTCTTCGCCATGTGGCAGCTACAAGGCACAATCGCCAAGCATTTTGGTGATAGCACTCTTCAGGTCAAAAACCCTCGCCGCGGTGCAATCCATTCTCATGCTGGAACCGGTACATACGTCACTGTTTCTGTCCTTGAAAGGGAGGCAAACCCATGAGCAAACTACCTTCTCATCGTGAAGAGACGCTGGGTGGCTACATTGTGCATGGAATCCCATTCCCGGTCGATACCAACCCAGAAGCGTTGACTTTCCTTAAAAAGATGGCTCCCATTCAAATAGAGCAAGAGTATGAGATAATTTATCTACATTCTTATGGTCAAGACAGTCCCTGGTTTGCAGCCCTGACAAACCGGCATCTCCTTGCCAATCGTGATCCTGAGAGCGGTTATACATATGCAAATCCCCGTGCCCATGATATGTATTCTGGCCAGGAAACCGAGTGGATTGACATTACAGATCGCCCCGCGCATGTGCACGCTTTTACCGTCTGTCAATTCGGTTCAGAGGAGTTTCTTCCCGAAACCCCTTTTGTGCTGACATTGATTGAGTTTGAAGGTGTCAATACCCTTTTACTGTCTCGATTAATGGGCGTAGACCCAGATAATGCTTCTTTGGACTGGATCGGTATGGAAGTCCGTCCACGCTTCTTACGTAACAGTAAACTCAAACCCACGGATATTTATTTTGTCCCAGCATAAGTCAATCCCCCTCCCCATACTCTCTAAGACCTCTTACCCCTCTGCTGTACATCCATCACAGCAGAGGGGAGAGGGTCTTGGACCTCTCCTGACTATTTACCGCAGTCCGTCATTGAGCCTTCGATCTTCCATATTTCTATTCATTCTAGTAGGGACTAGTGTCCTGACCCCATTAGGTTATGGGTTATATATTGTATATTATGGATATACGAAACATGGTTTAGCTGCTGCAGTGACTTGGGGTAAGGCCTGGTTCCTGATCTCTATCATAACTTTCAGCCTCGCACTGATCCTCATCCTCCTCTTAAGGCGTTCCATAGCAGAGGTTTTTATCTATAAAAATGGCTTAAAACTGCGTAAATCACGATGGTCAACGAAAATCTTTCATTGGGACCAATTATCTGGCATCTCCACCACTATAATTCAGGAAAACTTTTTCAACCGCACACTGCAAACAAGGTACCATGCCACATTATATCCATCTCAAGGGAAACCTGTTCAAATTGATGACCATCTGGAAAACCTGCCAGAATTGATTACCCGCATTAAAGCCCATCTATACCCTAAGTTGCTCCCGAAACTACGGACTGCTTTTAAATCCGATGAGCGCGTACCATTCGGCCCTATCGTTATACAATCTCACTCATTGTCTATCCGTAGCCAGCAAATCCCTTGGGATCAGGTTTTACGCGTGACAGTTCAAGACGCAAGGCTGGTGATAGAATTAAAAAATAAAATCTATCGCGTTCCAGCATCCGTTATCCCCAACCTTGAACTCCTCTTCCAACTCATCCGTGACGGGGTGCACCCATGAACTCAATATTACGAAATTTATCGACGTATTTATGCTCAAAAATACATTTTATTCATCCCAACTCCTATCAGATCTCATATTTACTCACAATCTTGCTCCTGTCAACCATGCTTATAGGCTGCTTGGGGCCAACACAGACAGCTACTCCAACGTTGCCTTATGTCATTCCACCGACTCCCACACCCTTGCCGGAGGCCATGGTGACATTTCGTGTATCGATTCCCAATGTACTTTCGCCGGGAGAGGCGATTTACCTGACTCTTCAGGACGAGGTCACCGGTCTGGCGATTAATCCCACTCGCTACCAAATGACTGCTGAAGACTCACAGCACTACAGTGTCATTTTACCTTTTACAATGGGTTCCGTCCTAAAATATCGTTATACACGCCAAGGGGCTATTGCTGTAGAAGAGCATATCTCCGACGGACGCGCTGTCCGCTATCGGCTTTACCATGTTACCGGTCCTGGTGTGGTCCAAGACGTAGTCAGCCGATGGACCGATACGACATTTACTGGTCCCACTGGAAGGATCAATGGTTCT
>CAZPWU010000172.1:0-5548 GCA_964590325.1 uncultured Anaerolineaceae bacterium
AAAAAGGTGGGGTGGGCAAAACGACCACTGCTATCAACCTGGGCGCCTACCTGGCTTATTACGGGCAGCGCGTTCTGATCGTTGACCTCGACCCACAAGCCAACGCTACCTCAAGCCTGGGACTGGATAAACGGACCGTCAGAGGCGGTACCTACGAGGCCATCATCGGTGCATCCCCAGCAGCCAGCTATATCTGGCACAACCCGCGTCTTAAGCTTTCATTACTGCCTTCTTCTCCCTCCTTGGCAGGGGCTGAGGTTGAACTGGTAACCGAGCTTGCCCGTGAGACCAGGCTTAAGGATGCTCTTAAGTCGATCGTAGACCGCTATGACTATATCCTGGTTGATTGCCCACCTTCACTGGGTTTGCTGACTCTCAATGGCTTGGTCGCTGCACGTAATGGGGTCATCATCCCAGTACAATGTGAGTACCTGGCTCTGGAGGGTATCGGGCAGCTCATGCAGACCCTTAACCGTGTGCGCAGCGTCCTTTTCCCTGAGCTCTGTGTCCGCGGTGTGGTGCTGACCATGTTCGATCGTACCAACCTGAGCACAGGTGTGAAAGATGAAGTGCTGCGCCACTTCCCAGACCAAGTCTTTAAAGCCATTATCCCACGCAGTGTACGCCTGGCTGAGGCACCCTCATACGGTCAACCGATCTCCGTCCACGCACCGACCTCACTGGCAGCCCTGTCCTACGCCGCCCTGGCAAAAGAGGTGCTGGAGGGTGATGGAATCCACATCCCTGTCGAATTGGTAGGTGTATGACTAAAAAAACCGGCCTGGGTAAAGGATTGGATGCCCTGATCCCACCGGGGGAATTCCTCCCCGCTGGTGAGGCTGCCCTGCAAGCTGGTGGTGTGATCGAGATCCCTGTTGGTAACATCGACCCCAATCCACACCAGCCGCGCTCTCACATGGACCCAGAAAAACTCAACGAACTAGCTGTCTCTATCCGTGAACATGGGATTATCCAACCCATTATCGTCACCCAAGGAGCTCTACCCGACCACTATACGCTGGTGGCTGGAGAACGCCGCTTGTTGGCTGCCAGACAGGCTGGCCTCGAGACCATCCCTGCTATCCTGCGGGAGGCTACTGAACAACAGCGCCTGGAACTGGCCTTGATCGAAAATGTCCAGCGCACTGACCTGGGCCCATTGGAAGCAGCAGAAGCGTATCGCCAATTAGACGAGGAATTTGGTCTTTCCCATGAAGAAATTGCGGTGCGGGTGGCCAAGAGCCGGGTCACTATTACCAATACGCTAAGGCTGCTCAAACTGCCTCCGGTTGTAAGGCAAGCGCTCGCAGAGGAGCGTATCAGTGAAGGACATGCGCGTGCCTTACTGGCACTACCAACCCCGCAAGCTCAGACCGCCGCTTTACAAACGATCTTAAAGCACGACCTAAACGTGCGACAAACCGAAGAACTGGTTCGTAAACTGTGCGGTGAAAAACCTCAGAAACTGCCAAAGCCGGCCCCGCCTCCCGAAATTGCCGCCATCGAGGAGCGCCTGCGTACCCATCTGGGGACCAAGGTTAGCCTGAACCACCATCGCAAAGGGGGTACTCTGGTGATCCATTATTACTCTGAAGAAGAGCTGGATGCGTTGGTCAGGCATATTATAGGTGAAAGCAGTTAACCCCCAACAAACAGGAATTACACATGGTTCGTTATCGTATCGGTGTCTTGTTTTTCTTATTAACCGCCGCTTGCGGTAGTATTAAAACAGCTACTCCAACCGCCACAGCACTACCAACAAAACCGACCAACCCCACCGCCGTTGCGCGTGTCTATAATACTGAAATCAGCATCAGCGATTTCCAAAAAACGGTACGGTTTATCCGCTTCCAGTTAATCTACCAATACAACCACTTCGAACGGCTAGCGAGGCTTAACAGCAGCGTTCCGAAGACGCGTGATTACTACCTGAGGGAGTCCAAGGATATTGCCAATCAGCTTACAGATTACCAGGGTATCGGCGGTGAGGCACTCAGCCACATGGTCAATGATAAATTAATACGCCAAGAGGCACAAAAAAGGGATATCACCGTCAACCCTGAGGAAATCGACAGCCGGCTGAGGGAATTTTTTAACTACTTACCGGAAGGGACACCCACCCCTACCGGAACGCCCGGTCCGACAGCGACGCCCTACACGGAGCAAGCTTATGCCAGCGACCTGGCGGCTTACCTCGGCGACTTGAAAAACCAAGCCGGTGTCAGTGAAGCAGAATTACGAACCTACATCGAGAGCCAGATCCTGATCGAGAAAATGAGCGATGTAATCGGCGCTTCAGTTCCTACTTCCGCAGAGCAAGTTCACGCGCGCCAGATCCTGGTCAGCGATGAGGCCACCGCAAATATTGTCTTGAACCAGCTCAAAGCGGGTGAGGATTGGAATAAATTGGTCGTACAATATTCGATCGACACCATCACAAATAAGAATAACGGCGACCTGGGCTGGTTCGGGCGCGGCGTCATGATCCCAGAGATCGATGCAGCGGCATTTGAAATATCCGCTAACAGCATCATCGGCCCGATCCAATCACAATATGGCTGGCACATCATACAGGTCGTCGAGCGCGGCATACGCCCCCTGCCACGAGAACAGATCCTGAAGGCGCGCCAGACTAAACTAGACGAGTGGCTCAATAACCAAATTGATGGTAAAGATGCCAATGGGAAACCGCTGGTAGAATTCTACGACTACTGGACCGACTATATCCCAACCAACCCTATGCTCCCATAGGATTTCATGGACTTCATTTACAACGCCCATATCTACACCCTCGACCCCAACCATCCCACTGCCTCAGCCTTGGCTATCGAAAATGGGCGTATCGTATGGGTGGGGGATAATGACCAGGTCTCTCAAAGAAATCGGCCAGATGGCAGCACATGGGATGCAGGCGGCCAACCGATTATCCCCGGTCTGACGGACGCTCATATCCATCTGGAGAATTATGCCCTTGGATTGGATAAAGTCGATTGTGAAACATCCACTCGTGACAAATGCCTGGACCGGGTGGCTGAACGAGCTTTGTCGGTACCTAACGGTGAATGGATATTAGGACATGGCTGGAACCAGAACGACTGGCCCGGAGGATTCGGCAGCGCGGCTGATTTAGACGTTGTCGCGCCGCACAATCCGGTCTACCTGACCGCGAAATCCATGCATGCTGGTTGGGCTAATACCGCCTCCCTGCGCGCGGCAGACATCACCCCTCAGACGACAGATCCGGTAGATGGTCGTATCGTACATGATGAAAACGGGGAACCATCGGGTATCCTGTACGAAGGTGCCATGAGGTTGTTATCCAACGCAATCCCTGTACCCACCATCAGCCAGGTCGTGGAGGCCATTAGCAATGTCCAACCTAAGCTATGGCAGATAGGATTAACGGGACTGCATGATTTTGACCAGGCACGCTGCTTTGCCGCTCTACAAATCCTGAAAGAAGGAGGCGCCTTGCGCCTGCGGGTGGTTAAAGGCATCCCGTTAGAAAGCCTATCCCATGCGATTAAATTGGGTTTGCGGACCGGTTTTGGCAATGATTTCTTACGGATTGGCTCTATCAAGGCTTTCGCTGATGGAGCACTTGGTCCCCACACCGCAGCCATGTTCCAACCCTATGAAGGTGAGCTAACCAACAAGGGTATGCTGATGCTGGATGCCGAAGAGCTTTACGAACACGGTCGATTGGCTGTACAAAACGGGCTCAGTATGGCGGTCCATGCGATCGGTGACCTGGCAAACCATGAAGTGCTCAACGCATTTGACCAGCTTCGGAAATATGAGGCTGCCAATGGCCTTCCCCCTCTGCGCCACCGCATCGAGCACCTCCAGCTCATCCATCCGGAAGATGCCCCCCGCCCGGCAAGGCTGGGCATTATCGCCTCGATGCAGCCTATCCATGCCACGTCAGATATGCTCATGGCGGATCGTTACTGGGGAGCGCGCGCCGCTCTTTCATACGCCTGGCGTACACAGTTAGATCACGGGGCAGTCCTGGCTTTCGGGTCCGATGCCCCGGTCGAATCCCCAAACCCATTCTGGGGACTGCATGCTGCCGTTACGCGCCAGCGTCAGGACGGCAGGCCCGGAGCCCAAGGCTGGTATCCGGCTCAGAGGCTGACGATAACCGAAGCGTTGCAGGCCTATACCACCGGTCCAGCCTACGCTGCCGGGATGGAATTATCTCTGGGGAAACTGATGCCTGGCTTCCTGGCTGACCTTTTAATCCTGGATAAGGATCCCTTTACCGGCGACCCCGAGGACCTCTATAATATAAAACCGCTAGCGACCATGGTCGGGGGGGATTGTGTTTGGGAAGCCTAAATCAATAACTTCCTTGATGCACTATCTGTTGCGTATTCGTTAAATCCGCGAACACCACCAAGCGTTTCACGTATAGTTCCAGATCCTTGTCCCAATCCGTGCAGGTCACCAGGGTCAATCGAGAGGCATCGCTGGGCTGAGTCACCCACAGATCATTTTCGCCAACGATCTGCTGTTCATTGACCTGGTAAGTATATATTTTACGCTCGGTATAGAGGATCACCTGATCACCCGCTTTTAACTGGTCCAGGTATCGGAATGGCCCGTTGCCCAGACCGCGCACGGTCACATGCCCGGCCAAGACGGTGTTGCTGCCCAGTCCAGGCCACGAAGTGTTCCCCAACCAGGCAACCTCCTCCCGCAGACCAGTGATCATCCAGGTCAAGCCATCAAACGGCACATATTTCACTTCAGTATCAACCTGCAGCGAGGGGATAATAAGGCGCACGACAGCACTTGCATCAGGTGATTCGGTTGATGAGGCAGAAGTTGGGATCAAGGTTGGCGAGGGTATAGGATAAGAAGGCAGGGTGATGATCGGCTCCGGCGTGGAGAACATGTAGGCGGACAGGTGTTCTGTCACCCGCGGTGTGATAAATGCCGGCGCAATGTCATACCCGGCGAGTTTCTCGGGCGTAGGGGTTTCAACACTCACCACTGGTTGCAGGGATGGTCGCAACAGGCGTAATCCGGCTACTCCTATTATCACAGATAGACCGATCAGGATTACGCCGGCGGCATAATAGCGCCTATATGGCCGTCTTTCGTCCTGGGGCTGTTGGCCACGTGCCCAATAACCATACCAGAGGGTGAAGATTCCCACTAGAGTCAGGGTCAAACTCAGGAAAAGGAGCGACCAATCTGGAGGTGAGGCCTGCGGCTCTATCGGCAACTCCCCGGTGGGAGGCAATGTCGTCCCTGCAATAATATGGTAGCTGACATAATCAGTCCTGGTATAAGCGCCACCATAGGTTAATGTAGTAGTATGATTTTCCCACAAGGTAGATTTGATGGTGTTATTCACCCTGACCACGATCTTTATGGTGATGACATCGTTTGGATAAACCGATCCAATGATCACCGTGGTCGAATGGGTGTCTTTGGTATAAGTGCCTCTATCCGTGGTAACAGTTTGGACGTCCAGGTAGGCGGGGAATGCATCCGTGAGCAAGGAATTCGCAGCGGGTGCCAGGCCAGGATTGGTCAC
>CAZPWU010000173.1:0-5542 GCA_964590325.1 uncultured Anaerolineaceae bacterium
ACGACACCGCCGCCTGCTGGCGCCCCAACCGTTTCGCCGAGCAGCGCTACGAGGGTGAGCTCTTCTGCGGTGTCAACTACCGCATGAGCGAGCTGACCGGAGCGGTGATGCTGGCCCAATTGGGCCGGTTAGACCCCCTCACCGCTGCCATGCGCCGCAACCAGAAGCTCATCATCGCCGGGATCAAGGAGGCACCCGGTATCAAGCTACGCCCGGTGAACGACCCCGCTGGCGACGTGGGCATCTGCCTGATGTTCTATCTCGATGACCCGCACGAAGTGCCGAAGTTCGTCGAAGCATTGCGGGCTGAGGGCGTCGCTGCGGCCGGCGTTTACAATTCGGGCATCCCCGACTGGCACATCTACGCCCACTGGAAGCACATCATCGAGAAAAAGACGCCTACCCCCGAAGGCTGCCCGTGGACCTGCCCGTACCATACGAGCCCACCCGTGGAATATGCCGTCGACATGAACCCTAAAACCCTGGACTACCTCAGCCGCGTCGTGCACATCGACATCCCCGCCCAGTTGACTGACTCAGACTGCGACATGATCGCGGTGGGGATTAATAAGGTAGCGGCGGAATTATAGGAGATCCACCATGCCTAAATTCTCATTATGCATCGAACCCGTACTCCCCCAGCTTGACTTCTATGACCGCATCCCGGCCGCGGCCGAGCTGGGCTTCGACGCAGTCGAGTTCTGGGACCCCGCCGGTAAGGACATCGACCGCATCGCCCGGCTGGCGGCCCAGAACAAGCTCAGCGTCTCGATCTGCTGCAACAAAGACCCCTGGAAAGTACGCATGAACGCTCCAGCCTCAGCCGTAGGTGCGAACATCCGCGAGTCGGTCCAGATCGCTAAAGGCCTGGGCTGCTCATCGTTGATCGTGCTCTCGGGCGATGTCGACGCTCACGGCGGTGCCCAGAAGGATATCCTGATCGATAACCTGAAGCGTGTCGTTGATGTCGTCACCAAAGAAAACGTCACCCTCAACCTGGAAGCGCTCAACTCGCTCGTTGACCACAAGGGTTACTTCCTCGATTCGTCCTACCTGGGCTTCGAGATCGTCAACGGTGTTGGCAGCGACTGCATCCGGCTGCTGTACGACGTCTACCACATGCAGATCATGGAGGGGAACATCATCGACAACGTCACCCGGAACACCAACCTCATCGGCCATTTCCACTCTGCCGGTGTCCCCGGGCGACACGAGCACTTCAGCGGTGAGAACGACTACCCCAACATCCTGAAGGCCATCGATGCCGCCGGGTACGACCGTTTCTTCGGCGTCGAATACTGGCCCACGTACGATCACACCGGATCGTTGGTGGATGTCTTGAAGTACTTGAAAGGCGGATAACTACCGCTAAGGAGGTGGGACGATGAAGTTAGCCAGACTTGAGGTCCTGTCCAGCGCTGAGATCCAGCACATCCACGCCGCCTCGCTGGACATCCTGGCAAGCTGCGGCGTCAAGATCGACAGCCCGTATATGCTGGCCTTCCTCGAGGGGAAAGGGCTTCCCGTCGACCGCCAGGCTGGCATCGTCCGCTTCAGCCGCTCCTGTATTGAAGATGCCCTGGCACACATCCCTCCCCAGTTCGAGGTGTACGACCGCCAGGGAAAATTCGCCTTCATTTTAGGGGATGGCGACTCCAGGATCGCCGCCGGGCATAACGCCGTCTTTTGGGTCGATTCCCAGACCGGCGAAACGCGCCCATCCACGGTCGCCGATGTCGAGCTGTTCAGCCGCATCTGCGACCAGCTCGAAACCATCGACATGATCGGCATCCCGGTCATGCCCCAGGATGTGCCGGATCCTGTTGCCACCTTGCTGTACGGCGTCAATGCCGTGATCCAGAACAGCGCCAAGCCGGTCTTTTTCTCCACCGACAACCTGGCGGTCAACCACGCCGTGATCCGGATGCTGGAGGCGGTATTTAAGGGGGATTTTAAAACCCAGGTCTACGGTATCAGCCAGCTCTCACCGACCAGCCCCCTGTCCTGGGAATCTGGCGTGATCGAGGCTATCATGGATACCGTTGAAACGGCTGTTCCGCTGGCGATCCTGCCGGAACCTAACGCCGGTGTCTCCGCGCCGTACACCCTGGCAGGGTTGCTGACGGTCAACAACGCCGAGTGCCTGTCCGGCCTGGTCATGATCCAGCTCCTGAAACCCGGCGCCAGGGTCCTATACGCCAATTCGTGGACGACGACCGATATGCGCACCGGCGCCGCCCTGGTCGGGTCCACCGAGACGTCGATCTGCCGTATCGCCGGGGCGCAGTTGGCCCGTTTTTATAATGTGCCTTCGCACACGACCGCCCCGAATTCAGATAACCACGCCCACGACGAGCAGAACGCCTGGGAGAAGACTTTCAGCACCTTCTGCTCTGCCGCGGCTGGCAACGACCTGATCGTCAACTGCGGGATGTTCGCCACCGGGATGACCTGCAGCAACGAGCAGCTAATCATGGATGAAGAGATCGCGGCCATGTCGAAGCGCATCGTCGCCGGTATCCGGGTGACGGATGAAACGATCGCTGGAGATTTGATCAAAGAGATCGGCCCGCGCGGCAGTTTCCTGACCGCCACTCCCGCCTTGCGTCACACCTTGCGCTGGCTGCACTCCGACGAATATCTGACCCCGCGCGTGTCGGTACGCGGTCCGCGCGCTGTCTGGGAAACCAGAGGCAGCCCGGATACCTATCAGCTTGCCAGGGAGAAAGTACGCCAATATCAGGTATCACCCGCTCGTCCGCTTGATCCCCAGCGGGCAGCGAAACTGGCTGAGATCATTGCTTCTTTTAACTAGGGGCAGTCACCATGGACAATTCTCCGAACGCCTCTCTGCATGAAAACACGCTCATACTCATGGAACGCACCGGCGTGCGCGTGGAATCCGAACCGGCTCTTAAACTCCTCGCTGACCATCATGTGCGCATCGACTGGGAATCCAAACGCGTTCACCCCCGCCCGGACCAGGTCCAGCAAGCCCTGGATAGCGCCCCCCGCAGCTTTAATGTATATGGACGGCTTACCGAAAACCCGCTGGTTATAGGGAGCGATAATGTCTATGTAGAGTCGGGAGGTGCCTCCGTGCGCGTATTGGTTCTCGACGGGCATTATGAGGCTGCCACCTGGGAACACCTGCGCCAGTTCAATACTTTGCTGGATGCGCTGCCCAACATCCACATGCTGCTGAATCAGGTCGATCCGCTGGGTGATCCATCGCTGGGATTTTACCAGCGCCTGGCGGCTGAAATGCTGATTACAACCCCGAAGCCGCCCTGCTTCCAGGCCGGCAGCGGCGCGGATGTGACGGCGATGGTGGCGATGGGCGCGGTGATACGCGGTTCAACCCAGGGCCTGGCGGAGAAGCCGGTCTTCATCACCGGGTCGAACGCTGAACCTCCTCTGTGCATCCCCGAGCACGCCGCCGAGATCCTGATGACAGCCAGCCGGGCAGGTATCCCGTGTGGGGTGGGCGATTACGTTATGATGGGTATATCCGCTCCGACCACGCTGGCAGGGGCCTTGATTCAGCGCAATGCAGTCCAATTGATTGCGCTGGTGCTATCGCAGATGGTGAGATCCGGTGCGCCGTTCTACTATACCGGCTCTTCTGCGAGTGCCAACATGCGCACCCTCGACCCGATCACCGCTAACCCCGTTGCCTTGAGGATGCTGCGCGCCGCGGTCCGGCTGGGACGGTGGTACGGTCTGCCGGTAGTCGGGCTGGCGACAACCGATGCCAAGCAGCCCGACCCCCAGGCGGCGGTCGAGATGGCAGTATCTTTCCTGGTGGCCATGCTGGCCGGCGCCCACCTCATTCAGGGGCCGACCTCGATGATGGACCAGATGATGCTGTCCAGCTTCGCCCAGGCTGTGATCGATAATGACATCGTCGGCTATCTGCTAGCTGCGCGCGGTGACCTCGCCATCTCGCCCGAGACCCTGGCTATCGATGTCATCGACCAGGTGGTGACCAACCCATCCCTGGAAGCGCTCAAGTTCGCCGGGCACCCTCATACCGCCCGGCACCTGCGGGAGGACTTATGGGAGCCCGCTGTATTCAGCTACGATAGTTTTGCAGCCTGGCAGAAGAAAGGTAGCCTTTCATTGCTTGAGCGTGCAAACGTCCGAGCGCGTGACATCCTGAGCCACCACCA
The DNA here is from genome assembly GCA_964590325.1 of uncultured Anaerolineaceae bacterium. Classification (GTDB taxonomy): domain Bacteria; phylum Chloroflexota; class Anaerolineae; order Anaerolineales; family UBA4823; genus CAZPWU01. Next base: position 4,173 of record CAZPWU010000173.1, read on the forward strand.
ACCTGAACCCCTCGCGCCTGATCTGGCAAACGAGATACGCCGGATTGCCCATGCATCCCATTGAACGCCTCCGGGCAGCCGTAAACATTACGCCCTTTGTGACTTTGTGGTGAAATCTCTTTTCACCCAACGGAGACCTTCCCCCATGACCCATGCTCATAACCCCACCATCAATATCCAATCCGTTACCCCCACAGTCTTCTTCGTCCAGGCCGCAGACGGCTTGCAGCAGGGCGTCGACCTCCGGCTGGAGAACACCGGTGGATCAGTAACCGCTGAGCTTCTCATCCGCCTCGGCCCAATCGAAACGCGCCTCGATCTGGGTAGCCTTCCTCCCGGCGCCAGCACGCAGCGCATCTACATTCCAGACCTGCGCCAGCCAGCAGCGGTCGAGTTCACCCTTTCGGTGAGCGGCCAGGTTCAGGACCGAACTACAATAAACTGGACCCCCCAGCGCCACTGGCAGATTTACCTGGTGCACAGCTCACACCACGACCTGGGCTACACCGACCTGCCCAGCAACCTCCTGCGCGAGCACGACCGCTTCCTGGACGACGTCCTGCGCTTCTGCGATGAGACCGCTGACTGGCCCGCGGACTCACGCTTCCACTACCTGGTCGAACAGGCCTGGTCCATCCTGCACTACCTCGAGCACCGCTCACCCGAACAGGTCGAGAAGCTGGTCCGCCTGCTCCGGGAAGGCCGCATCGAGGTGACTGCCCTGATGGGTGACGAGATTAGCGAGCTGTGCAGTCACGAGGGGCAGGTCCGCCTGCTTTACCCGGCCTTCAGGCTCAAACGACGCTACGGCGTGCCCATCCGCACTGCCGAGTTGAACGACATCCCGGGTATAGCCTGGGGGTTGGCGAGTGTCCTGGCGGGCGCCGGCATCCGCTACTTCGCCCCCGGCATCCCCGACTACTTCGCCTGGGGGCGCAAGGTGCGTCCCATCTGGGACGAGAGCGCCGTGCTCCCGCGCGACCTGCCGGGCGCCTTCTGGTGGGAGGGGCCGGATGGTGGGCGCGTGCTCTTCTGGTACGAGGGCGGTTTCATCGGGACCCCCTCGCTGTGGACGGTCGAACAGGCTGAGAAGGACCTGCCCCTACGGTTGATGGATATCGCCGAGCGCGGCTACCCCTACGACCTGATGCGCATGAAATTCCTGTCCGGAGAGCGGGATAACTCGCCCCCTGACCTGCGCATCAGCCACATTGCCCGCCAATGGAACGACCGTTGGGCCTACCCACGCTTGGTCGTATCCACGAACGCCCGTTTCTTCGAACGCTTCGAGCGGGAGTTCGGAGGTGGGCTGCGCTTCTTGAGGGGCGACCTGCCCAACACCGACTACCCTATCGGTGCCACCAGCACGC
>CAZPWU010000174.1:0-5537 GCA_964590325.1 uncultured Anaerolineaceae bacterium
TACACACCGCGTGCGAGGCAAGTCAACGCCTCCACTAAGGCATCTACCTCCTCCGGGATATTATAGAGTCCAAATGAGGCACGGATCAGACCGGGCATATCTGTACGGTCACCAGTTAATATCTGTTGGCGCACAACATGCGCTTCTGCAGACGTTAGACCCAGTAGATGAAGAATATAAGGGTGAGCGCAGAAGCAACCACTGCGTATGCCGATACCAAATTCATAACCCAACACCGCTGCTGCCAGGAAATGGGGGACATTTTGTAATCTTAATGGGATGACACCTAAACGATTGTCGGCTCGCGCTGGGTCGGAATCTCCATAGATATAGATACCAGGCACAGCAGGTAATCGTTTTAAAGTATAGGCGGTCAATTCGCTCTCATGTTGGGCGATAGCATCCAGGCTTATTTCTTCTAACTGTCGGATGGCAGCTGCCAGAGCGATCACGCCCACTGAATTCGGACTGCCAGCTTCCTCTTTTTCTGGTGGATCACTCCACACCACATCTTCCAATGTAACTATTTCAACTGTACCTCCACCGCGCTGGTCAGGATCACCGCGTTCGAAGGTGTCTCGCCGGCCGATTAACGCACCGATTCCGAAGGGGGCATACATCTTATGGGCTGAGAAAACCACATAATCGAGGTGTGCGGGATTATCAATAGAGAGCATGTGCACCTTTCGATGGGCAACCAGTTGTTCACAATCTATCATGATTTGGGCCCCTACGGCGTGAGCTTTTTCGGCCAATCGATGAATAGGGTTTAGGGTACCAGTTACATTGCTGGCTCCAGTGATGGCGACTAATACCAAATGATCTCCATACCGAGCCAATTGTTTATCGAAGTCCTGTTCGTTTAACAAACCCTCATGGGTCAATGAAACATGGACTGTCCTGGCAACCACTCGCCAGGGCAGGTCATTGGAATGGTGTTCCATGCCGCTGGTCAGGACAACATTTCTCTTAGATGTAAAGGGAAAACGACGGGCTAATTTATTTATAGCCTCAGTCGTGTTCTTGACGAAGATGCAGGTATGAACGTTAGGATCAGCATCTACAAAATTCAGTACAACCTTGCGGGCTTGTTCGTAAGCATGGGTCGATAGCTGGCTTTTAAAACCAGTACCGCGATGAACGCTGCTGTAATACTTTAAGAAACCATCCACAGACTCCTTTACTGATTTGAAAGGGGGTGTGGAGGCTGCATTATCCAGGTTAACATACCGGCGGTGTGTACCATTAAGAAGTGGCACCTCCACATCTAGACCAATACATAAATTGCGGAAGTCATGGCTGAGTCCTCGGGATGTCATTATCTCTCCTTAGCTACGTTGGATAAAACCAACAAGGCTGCAAGTTGATCGAACGACTCACAGTACAAAAGTACTTTTGTTATTAAAACCACTTGCATTTTCTTTTAATATCAGATACAATGTGTAAGATTGTGGGATAAAGTGGGACAAAGTGGAGCGCCGGTATACCGGCGTTCTACATATTAAAGGTTGGGTAGAACAAATGTTTTTAGGTCAGTATCATCATAACCTGGATAGTAAGAACCGTCTGACCATCCCCTCCCGGTTTCGAGAGCTGCTGGCTGATGGTGCCTACGTTATGCAGGGATTCGACCGGAACCTGATGGTGTTGACGGCTTCTGCTTTTGCAAAGATCTACCAGCGGTCAAATCTAATGTCCCTGACCGATCCCATAACCCGCTTATTAAAACGGCTAATTTTTTCTACTGCTTCCCATGTTGATGTCGATAACGCTGGTCGAATCCTTCTTCCAGAGTTCCTACGCCAGTCAATCGACCTGCAAAGTGAGGCAGTGGTGGTCGGTGTGGGGGACTACTTCGAAATTTGGTCACCTGACTTATGGACCGAGCAAATTAATCAACTCCAAGATGCCGAAGCAAACGCCCAACGTTTCGCGGCATTAGATATGTCAACTGGATAAGCAATGCTGGCGTGCAGACAGCGTATCCTCATCAACCCGTTCTTTACCAGGAAATTATACACGCTTTGCAGCCGCACCGGGGTGGTTTTTATATAGATGGTACCATCGGAGCAGGAGGGCATGCCTGGGGTATCCTGGAAGCCTGTCAACCGGATGGCCTTCTTCTAGGATTGGATATTGACCCTCAGGCACTCGAATTGGCTCATGGACGATTAGCTCCATATGGACAACGTGCCATCTTAGTGCGAGCTTCTTACACAACCATCCTCGAACAGCTACAAAGGGTAGGCCGGAAGACCGTAGACGGCATCCTGCTCGATTTAGGCATGTCATCCATCCAACTGGATACACCTCAACGAGGCTTCTCTTTCCAGGTCGATGCGCCTCTGGATATGCGTTTTGACCCAAGTAATCCGGTAAGGGCTGCTGACTTGGTCAACTCAAAGCCTGAAAATGAGCTGGCTGATATACTATACCGTTTCGGTGAAGAAAGGCATTCTCACCAGGTAGCACAAGCCATTGTCCGGGCACGACCGGTCACATCGACCCGTCAACTGGCAGAAGTGGTGGCTCGTGTGACCGGCGGCAGGAGGAAAGGACTTCATCCGGCTACGCGAACCTTTCAGGCTCTCCGCATTGCCGTCAACCACGAATTGGAAGCGGTAGAGGATGTTTTGCCCAGAGCGGTGGCCTGTCTGGTTTCAGGAGGTAGGCTGGCGGTGATATCGTTTCATTCACTGGAGGATCGTCTGGTTAAACAGTTCATGCGGCGAGAAAGTCAGGACTGCATATGCCCACCTCGACAACCTGTGTGTACATGCGGTCACCGTGCATCTTTGCGGGAAATTAACCGTCACCCGGTCCGCCCGCAGGAAGCCGAATTGCACAATAATCCTCGTGCACGCAGCGCACGTTTACGGGTTGCAGAAAAACTATAACCAGTTTTATTTGGCACGACACTTGCAAACCTGTTGGAAAGGGAGAATACCGGCAGGAGGAGATGATGGAGCACGTACAAAACTTAACCCAAGCATACTCACAAGCACCCTGGCGTAAGCAGTTGCAGATCATCGGTGTATTCCTTTTAGTACTGGTAACTGCCTGGATGGTGGCTGCTATTTACCTGGATGTTACAGCCCGGGCCGCTACTATCGGACGTGAGATACAGGAGATGCAGGTACGTACAAGCGGTTTGGACCGTATTGAATCTCCTACTCCCATGGATGGTCGTCGCTTAAGTATCGAAGAGTTAGAACAAATCAATGCTAACCTGCAAACGAAACTGGCTTATATGACATCAGATGAAGTTATGCAGAAACGGGCTCAAGATATAGGCTTTAAAGAAGTTGGAGTCGATCAGATCTTATATGTCGAGGTGCCTGGTTATATTCCTCCTCAACCGGTAACCCTGGCTCCTCCACCGGGACTGACCAGTGCCAACGCGCCGATACTCGCACTCGCCTATAAAGAATCGTTAATCGAGTGGCTCAGAGAGAACACATCACGAGCAGTTGATCTTCTGAAAGGGATTCAACCATGAAATTGGAATTCTCATGGCGCTATACAGCAATGGGTCTGGCTTTTGCTTCGGCAGCGGTCGTCATTTTAGTACAAATTACCCGTCTTCTACTCAGCCCTGAAGCAGAAAAACTGCGTACAGCCTCTACTTATTATGCCAGAGAGCTCCATATCTACTCTCCGGCACGCGGGGATATTTATGACCGCTGGGGATATCTGTTAGCTGGAAATCAAACAGTTTACGAGGTGGGTGTTGATCTGAATTCTGTTCAAAGCCCTGAAACTATCGCTTTTGCTATGAGTAAAGTCTTGATGGGTCATGAAGAATATAATACTCCGGACTATTACAATTCTGTTTTTACAATCGCCAGTACAGAGACATCGACTGTAACATACCGAGTTCTAGCCGATTATGTGACCGAGGACGAAGTGGCGATACTAAGGAAATGGTCACAAGAATATATTGACCTTTACCGTAACCAAAAAAAGGGTGACAAAGTGCCCAGTTTACAGGGCTTGGTATTTCGTTCACACCTTGCGCGATCTTATCCGGAAAAAGAATTGGCCTCTAATATTCTCGGCTTCATCAATCGTCAAGGTATTGGTTATGGGGTCGAACAATACTTTAATAATTTAATGGCTGGTGAGATAAAAGCGATTTGGATGCCCACTGACCCTAACAAAGCTGAGGAATTGCCTCATGTCCCTGAGGGGGATAGTTTGATTTTAACAATCGACCGCGAAATCCAAGCCAGCGTGGAGAAAATCCTAGATAACTCAATCAATGAAACTGGAGCGGAATCTGGGACGATTGTCGTCATGGACCCAAAAACAGGTGAAATCCTGGCGATGGCATCGACTCCACGCATAGATCTGAACCAATATTGGAAATATGGAACAATACTACAAGGGAAAACTCCTTATAATCGCGCCATCAGTGAAGACTATGAGCCTGGTTCTGTATATAAAGTTCTGACAATGGCAGCAGCATTAGATAGCGGTGCAGTAAAGTTGGATACTACATTCACCGACACCGGTGTATTTGAAATTGGTGGCATATTGATCCACAACTGGAACTGGGGCGCCTGGGGCATCCAGGACATGCAGGGTTGTATGCAGCATTCTCTTAACGTATGTCTGGCCTGGGTTGGGTCGCAACTTGGCGCGAAGCGTTTTTATAGCTATATGCAGAACTTTGGTATTGGGCATCTTACCGGGATCGACATTGCCGGGGAGGTTCCTGGTCGTTTAAAAACACCTGGTGATACAGACTGGTACGAGTCCGACCTGGGTACTAACTCATTTGGCCAGGGCGTTGCGGTGACTCCAGTTCAAATGGCAATGGCTGTATCGGCGGTCGCAAATGATGGGAAGATGATGGTCCCTCACATTCTACATGCTTATGTGGATAAAGGCTATCAATATACCATTCTGCCACAAGTTATCGGCACGCCGATCTCTGCGAAGACCGCACATGATCTCACCCAGCTGCTGGCAGCATCATTAGAAGAGGAGTCTTCGAATGCTTTAGTGCCAGGTTATAAGCTAGCAGGTAAAACCGGTACAGCAGAAATTCCGACCCCCACTGGCTATACCAGCGATGTCACGAATGCCTCCTTTGTAGGATGGGGGCCTGTTGATGACCCGCGCTTTTTGGTCTATGTGTGGTTGGAAAAACCGACCACATCCCCGTGGGGTTCTGTAGTAGCATCACCTGTTTTCCAAAAAGTGGTTGAACGGCTGGTCGTCTTGATGGATATACCGCCAGACGATGTGCGACATCAATTGAACAAGCAGTAAGATGCGAATATGTTAAAACTGTCGGATGTTCTGGAAGCCTTAAGTGGGGTGCGACCCGAAGGAAAAGATGAGGTCATCACCGAAGCGACCATCGACTCTAGACAGGTAATTCCAGGCTCCATGTTCGTCGCCCTCCCTGGAGAGCGCACGGATGGGCATGATTATATTGAACAAGCATTCAAGCGTGGTGCCGTCATTGCTCTAGTACAAAGGGATCTTACCGATCGTCTGCATGTGCTCGATATTCGCAGCGGATTGCG
>CAZPWU010000175.1:0-5525 GCA_964590325.1 uncultured Anaerolineaceae bacterium
GAGGCAATTTCCTTGCGCCTCACGGCGCGATTTGTGCCTGCTTGCTACCTTTTGTGATGGATATCAATATCCAGGCGCTGCAGATGCGCCAACCGGAAAGCATAGACCTGCATCGTTACGATGAGGTGGCCAGAATCCTGACAGGAAAACAAAACGCCCAGGCTGCCGATGGCGTCGCATGGGTGCAGGAATTGTGTTCAGCTCTGGATATCCCTTCATTGTCCAGCTACGGTATGACTGCAGACGATATCCCTGAGATTGTTGGTAAATCCACTAAAGCCAGCAGTATGAAGAGTAATCCAATTCAGCTTTCACAGGAAGAGATGACAGAAATCCTGGAGAGTGCATTATAGAAGTTACGAATTATTGCCCGATCGTATTTACTAACCCCTGTGCTAACTGGTTTACCTCAGCCGGTGAGAGCCGGGCACTGGGGTGCATAAGCAAGTAGATTCCCGGCGGCATCTCACCTTCTAATACTATCCTGGAAGCTTCGTTAACTCTCCTCTGCGGACGGTCCCATTCGGAAAAATTCAGGGCTCTGCGTCCCCTATCCACATCGTTTTGAACCAGCCAGGAGATTGGAGCAATATTAGAATACCAGGGCCAGGCCGTTTCATTGCTGTGACAATCATAACAGGCGCGTTGAGCTAATTCCTTTGTCTTGGGGTCGTCCCACTTCGGCTCAACAATAACTGCCGGATTGGTATGATTGCGACCATAAGGAATCAATTGGATCAGTAAAGCTAATACGAGAATTACAGCAATAACGGCTAAGGCAACACGTGCGATGTTTTTTTTCATGTTGCATGTACCTCTCTCGTTAGCGTAGGATTAATTCAACCTGAGGTTCGCTCAGGAATTCAATCCCAGTCTCGGTTACTAAGACGTCTTCTTCAACTCCGATAGAGCCGTAACCTGGCACAAGAAGGCTTGGCTCAAGGGTATAGACATGGCCAGCCTCAAGCGGATAGTTAGGAGTATTGCCGTAGCGTTCCCATTCCGGGCCGAGGACACCCGCTCCATCGTGGGCAGAACGACCCAGGTGGTGACCGGTGGCATGCATATATTCAGGATAACCTGCGTCGGTGATCACCCGGCGTGTAATTGCGTCTACTTCCTTGCCGAGAATACCCACTTTCATCGCCGCCGCAGCCCTTTGAATGGCCTGAACGACCGTATCAAACCCACGCTGCACAGCCTCAGGAGGGTGGTTGTCTTGCGCGGGTAAGAAATAAGCCACGCGCTGGATATCTGAACAGTACTCGTCGCGTTTTACCCCGAAGTCGATATGTAAAATCTGGCCGCGCCGGATCAGCAGATCGGTTGGTCCAACATGCCCCAGTGCAGAATCGGGTCCAGCATTGACGATCGGGCAATTGTTAATATCCCAGGCTGGTTGCAGGTCGAATTTCTTAAGCTGAGCCTGCATAAAGTCACTGATCTGTCTCTCTGTCATACCGACCTGGGCGTACTCAAAAGTACGCTCGTATATTTGACGGGTGCTCTCGATAGCCGTTTTAATACGGTTTATCTCGGCAGGTGTTTTCCGCCCCCGCAGTGCAGAGATGATACCCTCAGCGGATATTAAACGATCAGCAAATGGTGTACCAGCCAGATAACCAATAAGGGTTTGGTACATCCCATGGCTCAAGCCATCTGCGGTCACGTCATTTATGGAATAATTTATGGCGATCTTTTTAGGGTTAAAGCGTTCCAGGGTTTGTAATAAAACAGGTCGGATGGACTGGTCGTAAGGGATTACAGCCGATTCACCGCTATAAGGTGCGACACGTCGCGCAGCCTCTGCTTCAAAACGACCCACTATAGCGATGCGTTCACCGTGGCTGGTGAGGATTAATGCGCTGTGCCAGGTCAGGTCTAAGCCATATATCAATGGGAGGACAGGATCACCCCCGACTGAGGTCTCGCGCACAAAGGTCAGCCATAGGTCTATATTCTTCTCTTGTAAAATACGGATTGCCTGGTCAACTTTTTCCTTGACGAGAGAGGACATCATCATCTCCTCCTATTTATTAACCAGCTTGTAGTATCACCTGACGTTTTAGAGAACCTGCCCGTTCGCTGAGAATGTTGACGCTGAGAGAAGCACCGCCAGGTGCCCGGATGACCCATTCAGCCCGGGCACGATTATCGGTCGGGTTTTCGGCCCCTTGTGCGGTCACGCTGAGGTTGTTACTGCGTCCTTCAAGATGACCTAATTCCACCTTCCGTTTTCCGTTTACCAACTCTACACCCTCTGGTAGCTCGAGTTCCACACGCACTGGCCTGATCAATTGGCGGTTTTTTCCTTGTGCATTGGTATTAGTCGGTAAAAAGCCGTTATTTTCGACGACCAGGTTAAGATGGTAATTATCGTCTCCCAATGGAGTGACCTCAAGATTGCGAATGTTAAGGTGAGGGAGCATATCCGCCAGAGCCAGTATGTAAGGTAGCTGGCGCTCTGCTTCCTGTCCAACATAGACAATTGGAGGATTACGCCAGGTGTACATGCTGTTCCAACCACCGAGCTCAATCTTGCCAAGCTGCGGATGTTCGAAAGGTTGCCAGTCTAAATAAGCGCCTGGACCCGCATGTTCATCGGTCCATTTCAGGATTTGCATGTCTTCTTCGTGGGGGTGATCACGCCACCATTCGATCCATTTACGGTCTTTGATCCCTGCCTCGGTCGGCAGGTCCCAGAGTTCGATCGTAAAGCTGAATACTCCCTGGTGGTCGTACATCCAATCGTCAAAAGCACCCGTGGTGACTTCTTTCGGATGGTATTTAAATTCGTGAAACGTTGATACACATCGGTAACCGGTCAGCTGTGTGCCTCTCTCTCCGATCTTCTTGTAAACCCATAAATCGTTGGTGTCCATCTCATCATCAGACTTGGTGCTGTAAGGGCGTAGGATGACCCGGCTGAATGTGTGATAGGTCAGAGCGAAGCTGATATTTGTATGTCTTACCACAAAATCGACCAATGCTCGGGTTTCCGGTTCTGAGGTTGGGTAGGGTCCTGCGCCGTGTTGTTCTCCCTCGGTGCGCCATTCAAATGGGAAATTTCGGTTAAAGTCAAGTCCTTCAGGTGGTCGTGCAACCTTAACAATATATCCATCGTAATCCTCTAACAAACCCTCTGGCAGCAATCGGTAATATTTTCCCCCCGTTTCATCAGGGCCGCGTTTTTCCATCAGGCGGGGGTCAAGGTGACTGATTTTCCAGTCGCCGTTATCGTCCAGTATACGCATCTGCAGGATCCATCCATCACCATTGATATCCTGCTCATGCAACCCCTCATCTTTTTCCTCCCAGGGGTATGGACGTACCCCAGAGCGTATGTAGCGAGGGCTCGGTGCCATCGCTAAAGCTGCTCCATCGGGGTTGATCCGGGGGACAAAATAAAAGGTACAGGTGTCTATTAATCGGGTGATCCTGTCATCATGGCCATAATTTTCAAGCAGAGTGCTGGCGATAAATAATGACACCGTAGTTCCTGCGATCTCGGTGGCATGGATGTTAGCATCAATCCAGATCGCAGATTTTTCGGTATCAGCACCCGTCCCCTGGTTGGTCAGCGATAATAACCATATGGGGCGACCCTCGTGGCTATTGCCAATGGTGGTGAGGTTGGTCAATTGTGGATAAGACTTTGACCATCCGGTGAGCACAGATTCCATTTCGTCATTAGTGAAGTAATGGTTGAAGACCAAAGAGCCTCCAGAAGGAAAGTAAACAGTGATCAGTTATCTGTATCAAGATTTTATAAGTTGGAGAGTTATTAATATCATGGACTGGTTGGAGCAATGGGCTTGAAAAGAAAATGCCTGCGGTAATGGAGAACCCCTAAGAGTAGTACCAATTGGATAACAGCAATGATGATGGTCGAAAACTGTTCAAAATAAAATATTAGCACATCAACGGTGGTTAATGAGATTAGCAATCCAGTATAACCGATCATTACCCCAAGTTTAGCCTTATCTAGGACGATGAAAACTGTGCCGGTCAGGAGTATTAAACCGACAAAGCCTTCGAGCATCATGGTGATAATAAACCAGTTCAAACCCTGGGTTGTTGTAACCGGGCTTACATCGACCAAAGAGGTCATTATTTGGATCAACGGTGTAGAGCTAAAAATGGAGATCAGGACCTGCATTGGCTTGATCAGCATAATGATAACTATAATACCAAGACTTCCCACCATTACAGCCCTCAGTCGGTTCTCGGGCAAATAACGTGTTTCAAAGGCAGCCAATTTTTCCTGGATCCGTTCTAACACTGTTGGTCGGTCAGGGACGATCCGAACGCGTTTGCTGCTTAAAAATTCTAATAGCTCATTGGCGAGCCGGGCATATTCCGGTTCGGCCTCCTGTTCGGTAATTGCACGGAGCTGCTCCTTCAGATCGATACGCTCTTGAGGTTCCAGGTCGTGGTCGAGTATTTCCTGCAGAGCATCCAGGACATGATAGAGTTCAGAGCGAGTATCTCGGGCAGGTTGCCGGCGGACCTGAAGGTAAATTAAAACTGTCAGTAGAAAGAAGGTATAAATAATCGGCGCAGCGGGTGGGTAAAAATAATTATTATTTTGGGTGATAAATTTACCGACCTCATCGATAAAAAGGCCTACTCCTACCCCTGCCAATATGGCTCCAGTGGTGTAAATCCAGCGGTTGGCCAGGATTAATGGAGCTAGAGAGGCTATAAACAATAGCAATCCCCCCCAGAGCACATGCGCGATGTGCAGACCACCGCCCCCTAACTGTGGGTAGCCGGTAAGCTGGAGAAAGAACCGTGTCAGCGTTACAGACGCGGCAAAGCTCAATAAAATGAGCAACAAATAATGTTCAGCACTTTGGCGTTTGACCGGTTTACGAATTCGGTGGGTGAGACGGTTCATAGCAATGATCACCTCGACATGATGGGTAAGTACAGGGATCGGAAAACAGTGTACAGATATGATGGCCACCACTCTGGACCATTGACCGTGCCTCCGAAATATCGCTTACCATCGCTCGGCCCTCCAAACGCGTCACTGGTGTCGTGGATAATGTCACCATAACCTTCATCAAAATGATACAACCCCACGGTATACCCATCAAGGTTAAAGATTGCCTGAGTGGGCGTAAACGAGGTGCTGTAGCGCAATACATTCGAATAACGGAGCTCGTCGATCCAACCTCTGTAGAATGGATGGTCATGCTGGTCATCATCGAGTTTCCAGGCTCCGATACCGAGGTAAGGGTCACTCTCTCGTGCGGGCAAGGCATCATCAGGATAGCTGATATCGCCGTCAGGACCATCGGTGCTGGCTTCTAACTTGCCATCAACGAAGATCCACAAGTTTCCATCTGAGCGTTGGCGTTGAATAGAGATGTGATGCCAATGATCATCTGCAATTGTTGTCATTCCGCACAGGGTGAGGCTTTCAGTGTTAGAGATCGGACCCTGCCCGGTAACTCCGAACACCAGCTTCCCATTGTATAAAGAAACACCATAACTGCTCCCATCGTCAAACCGGCTGC
>CAZPWU010000176.1:0-5463 GCA_964590325.1 uncultured Anaerolineaceae bacterium
ACGATCATCACCATCCCGCGCAAGGCTTCCGGTTCTCTGAGGGGCTGGAGGGTGACATTCACGACCTGCTTTCCGCCGTTGGCGCCAACCACCATATTCTTGAGCGTGACGGTCTCTTTTTGGCGTAGCGCTTTTTGGAAAGCGGCCGTCAGTTCGTAGCGCAGACCTTCGCGCGCCATGGCAAAGATGTTCCAGTTGGCTTTGCCTGCCGCCGGTTCCAAGTATTTCCCCGTGCGTCCGTTGATGTAGAGAATGTCGCCGTTGTCGTTGGTCAGTGCCGCCGCCGGGGAATACGTTTGCAAGAGCAGTTGATCTGCCAGCGCCTGCAGGTTGGCTGTTGCTTTCAGTGGCCTGGCTGGCGCGCCGGGCTGGGCGGGGACAAAGGTTATCGGGAACCCGATCGGCTCCGTAGTCAGTGCAGAATCCAGACACCGGTACAGCCGTGTTTTTCCAGCCAGCGGCGCGAACAAGTTGGTAATGTTACCAATGGTCTCCGCGCTCCCCAAAAATAAAAAGCCGCCCGGGTTCAGGCTGTAGTGAAAGAGCGGCAAGAGTTTCTTCTGCAATTCCGGCATCAGATAAATGAGCAGGTTGCGGCAACTCAGGAGGTCGAGTTTGGTAAAGGGCGGATCCATGATGATGTTCTGCGGGGCAAAGATGACCATATCGCGGATGGATTTTGCCACCTGATAGCCGCGCTCCACCTTGACGAAAAAGCGGTCCAGCCGCTTCGCCGAAACGTCGGCGGCGATATTGGCTGGGAACACGCCCTCACGCGCCCTCGCGATGGCTTGCTGATCCAGATCGGTGGCGAAGATCTGCAGGGTGATGTTTTTGGTTGGTTTGAGTTCTTCCAGCGTCTCTTTGAAGAGGATCGCCAGGGAATAGGCTTCCTCGCCGGTGGCGCAGGCGGGTATCCACGCCCGCAGCGCCTGATTAGAAGTGCGCCCAGCCAACAACGCTGGCCAGACTTCGGCCTTCAACTGCTCCCACGCTTCCGGGTCGCGAAAAAAACTCGTCACCCCGATCAACAACTCGCGGAACAGCAATTCCACCTCCTGCGGATTCTCCTGCAGGAAGCGCACGTAGTTGGCGATCTTGTCAATTTGGTGCAGTCCCATGCGCCGCTCGATGCGGCGATAGACCGTGGTCTTTTTGTACAGCGAAAAGTCGTGGCCTGTTTTCCCGCGCAGCAAGATCACCACTTTTTCAAGGGCGCTCTGGGCTGTGTATTGGTCGGCGCGTCCTGGTTTGGTGATGAGCGGCGCATGCTGGAGATAGGCGCTGATCCTGCCCGGCAGTGCCTCCACCGGGGCGATCACATCGGCCAGTCCGGCGTCAATGGCGCTGCGCGGCATGCTGTCGAATTTGGCTGAGGCCGGTTCCTGCACAAAGACCACGCCCGCTTTTTCCTTGATGGCGCGCAAGCCCAGCGTGCCGTCCGAGCCCATGCCCGAGAGGATGACGCCAATGCTGTGCTCCCGCTGGTCATCGGCCAGCGAACGGAGGAAGAAATCAATCGGCAGGCGCAGGCCGCGCCGCGAAACCGGGTGGAGCAGGTGCAGCACTCCCTGCAGGATGGACATGTCCTTGTCGGGCGGGATGACGTAGACGCAGTCCGGTTTGACGCGCGTCCGATCCTTCACTTGTACAACGGGCATGGCGGTGCCGCGCTGGAGCAGTTCCACCATCATGCCCTTGTGCGTCGGGTCCAGGTGCTGGATGATCACAAACGCCATGCCGCTGCCTTTGGGCACGTTAGCGAGGAATAATTCCAGCGCCTCCAGCCCCCCAGCCGAGGCGCCGATGCCGACGACGGGAAAGGGGCGGCTCGACTCGCGCGCTGCTTCTGCCGGTGGGGAGGGCGTTTCTTCTGGCACAGGGTTGTTTGCTTTGGATGTGCGGCGGGCGGGTTTGGTTTGCTTGTTCATGGCTCAATCTCCCAGGGGTGAGCTTCTGTTCCTGCTGAATAGGTCAAACATCTGGTTGGTCATGGGATAGGTGGGCTAACGACACGCGCCCTTACTACCCGTCGAAGAATGACCACCATGCCAAACAGCGCCAGACTCAGGGGCAGGAGGATAAGCGGCTGGAAATCCTGGGGGCGGGCGTTCAACCTGGCCAGAGTCACGGCCGTGGCGCTTTGTCCGCCCAGGAAGAAGTCGTCCGCAGTGCAAACTGTAGACACTTGAGACGCCTGATAACAGGTTACACCCACTTGCACCGAGCCAGCAGGGATATCTTCCCAAAACTCTATACTAGACCACCAATCCAGAGGAGTCTCTTGGTAGTCTATCGGGTATCCCCCGTATCCGCCGCAGTTCTGGTCACTCCAAAACTCTGCAAACACGTATCCATTTCCGGGATCGACTATAGTTCCGTTTACGCTAAGCGTCCAATTGTTTCCGTCAGGTTGATGCGTGATCCTGATACATTGCGTAATGTACGCATAATTAAAACCAGTAGGATTATAAGGGACGGTTACAGTCGCCACGCCACCGGAAACGGTCCAAGTATGGGTTCCGCTAGTGGTCCAATGATTCAAACCATCGGAGAAATCACCATTAGTGACGATGTTAGGTGGTCCGGCTGCCCAGACTGGCAATGTAAAAGCGGCAACCAGGGTAGCTGTTAAAAGGACCATCGAGGATAAACGCTTGAAGAATTTGCACATGCTAGTCTCCTTTGTCATTGCAAATATGGGGTGGTTGACTATAGCGGCAGAGAATGTTGTGATTATCTGCTCTCCCAGCCCAATTAAGTGGTTAGCTGTGATTTAGTGGCTCAACATCTTATGGACCTCTGCGGCCCAATCCCCTAAATTCATTTAGGCATTGGGCTGTAATAGGTTAAAATAGAATGAGTATTGCAAAAAGTATAGCATATACCGAGAAAAGTCACATGCCAGAACAGCCTAACAAATTACTTGATCAGGTTCGGGATGCGCTCAGAATCAGGCATTACTCCTATCGTACTGAGCAATGCTATGTGGATTGGATCAAACGCTTTATTCTATTTCACCAAAAGCGACATCCGCAAGAAATGGGGGGATTGGAGATTGAAGCATTCCTCGCTGATTTGGCGCAAGAACACCACGTTGCTGCATCAACCCAGAACCAAGCTTTGAGTGCCATCCGCTTTCTTTACAAAAATGTCTTGCAGCAAGAAATACCGCCGCTTCCAAATGTGGTTCATATCGGACGCCCAAAGCACCTGCCCACAGTGCTTTCACACGATGA
Source organism: uncultured Anaerolineaceae bacterium (assembly GCA_964590325.1). Taxonomy (GTDB): domain Bacteria; phylum Chloroflexota; class Anaerolineae; order Anaerolineales; family UBA4823; genus CAZPWU01. The sequence continues at coordinate 3,240 of CAZPWU010000176.1, forward strand.
GGCTTTGGCAGTGATCAAACGAATGACAGGAAAAACTCATCTGATGGCTCGCTTGTTGTATGGCAGCGGCTTACGGTTGATGGAATGCCTGCGCCTGCGGGTAAACGATCTTGATTTCAGCAATCACCTGATCATTGTCCGGGACGAAAATGGCGAAAAGGACCGCACTACGGTTCTTCCGGATTCCATTGTTGCTGAATTACAGACACATTTGCAGGATGTGAAAACCTTACATGATCTTGATTTACGAGAAGGCTATGGTGAAGTGGCTCTGCCCTATGCCTTGAATGTGAAATATCCAGATGCCGGTCGAGAATGGGGCAGGCAGTATGTATTCCCAGCCTCTCAGCGGTCTGTAGATCCACTCACTGGGGCAATTCGGCGCCATCATTTGGATGAAAGCGTTTTGCAGCGAGCAGTAAAGGACGCCGCCCGCAAAACTTCAATCGCAAAGGATGTAAGCCCGCATACCTTCCGGCACTCCTTCGCCACCCATCTTTTACAAAACGGCTACGACATCCGCACGGTGCAGGAACTGCTGGGGCACAAAGATATCAAAACCACCCTGATTTACACCCACGTACTCCAGCGCGGTCCTAAGGCCGTGCGTAGCCCGCTGGACGACTAAGTGTGTCCAATCCCCGTATTCCCTTCTGGATCGTCTCCCGATCCAACCCCATGATCTCCGCCATGCGCGTAATCCCGCCATGCCCTAACATCTAGGCCTGAAACGCGGCTAACGACCGGCGCTGGCGCACGCCCGCCCAACACCTATATTTTCGGTAATTCCTTTTGGATCTATCGTGCCGGGATATAGCTAATCGTAGGACGGGGGAATGTCTCAACCGGCAAGACGTCGATCAGCTCGTATTCGCGGCTGCCCAGCCCGAGCTGCTCACCGTACTTGACCACCACGTAGGGATCTTTGAGCGGGCCGTGCAGCCAGGCGAAGGGATGCCCCTGGCGGGTGTGCACTTCCATCACGGTAGGGATATTCTCTTCAATCAACTTCGTCGAAGCGGTCGCATCCAGCACCGCCTGTTCGATCGCCACGATATCATCCGAGCCGAAGATGCCGGCGTCCGGCAGGATCGGCATGCCGGTGAACCCGAAGCAGTCGCAAAGCGCGGTGATCTGGGTTGCTAAACTGATGTGGACGGCTTTGCCCGGTGCGAAGGTCGATAGGGTGAGGCTGGCACTGATGGCGCATGCTTCCTGGAAAGAATGGAAGTTCACCGGGTCGATCTTCAGGCTGCCGGCGGGGGCCACTTGCAGGCAGCGACCGCATTGGTTGCATTCGTTGTGGTGCAGGTGGATTTTCTCGGGATGTTCCTTGTCTTGAACCAGCGCATTCTGCGGGCAGGAAGCGATGATTTTTTGACGGACTACAGGGTCAGGGCAGAGGTCGCTAAACCAGTAGGGGTCATAGTGCATCACGTCGTGCAGAGCGCTACGGGTTTCACCGCCCAAACATCCCAAGGCCAGGTTTTTAAAGGCTCCCCCGAACCCGCATGTCGGATGCCCCTTGATGTGTGACAGGTTAATCAAAAAGGACGCGTCCTGGACGGCCCCCGCCACCAGCCAGGTCTCGATATTTTTATAGGGTCGGCTATGGGGATAGACATATTTTTCACCCCGGCCAGCAGCCGGATAGATCGGGCAGCCCAGCACTTCCTGGGTGTAGCCGCGCGTGGCGGCCGATAAGACATCCCCTTCCGTATCGGTCACAAAAGGTCGGCCTCCGCCGTCTTTCACTACCTGTACTATCTTGCGCACGAAAACCGGGTGTACGGTCGAGTAGCCGATGTCACCGCCGAGGTGCATCTTAATGGCTACACTTTCACCTTTGACACGCTCTCTCACGTGCAGCCGTTCCAGGATGAGGTCCAGCTTGGCGGGTAAGGTTTCCTTACCATCCCATCGCGCCTGGCGTGGGGATCCATAAAAGACTAGACTGGGCATGATCGGGTTCCTTTCGTTGTGCCGGAATTATAAACTGTTTTTATACCATCAGTACAAGTTGAAACCGCCCCGCTTCTCAACCTAAAATTTGGTTTATACAATCAGCCACTCTCGCGCCGACGAATACCCCGACCCAAATTGGACTAGTACCAGTGGCTCTTGCCCGTCAAAGATACGCTGGAGGCCTCTCGCAAATGGAGCGGTGTATCCTCTTCGCCGGTCGTGGCAGACGGGGTCATCTACTTCGGCAGGTGGGATGGCA
>CAZPWU010000177.1:0-5456 GCA_964590325.1 uncultured Anaerolineaceae bacterium
CGATAACATTTATTGTTGCATAATTGGGTCCGTATGAAGACCAATGGCCTTGGGAAAGGCCATCACCTTTCGAACCATAAGAGATAGTTTAGGAGGCAAAATATGAACGCTTTACTAGTACTCCTGATCGGTGTGGTTGCAATTGCTGTTGGATACGGCTACTATGCAAAGACGATCAACGCCAAAGTCATCCAGCCAGACGATAAGAAGGCGACTCCGGCGAAAATGTACATGGATGGCGTGGACTTTACCCCAGCGAACCGCAATGTCTTGTTTGGGTATCAGTTTAAATCCATTGCTGCGCTGGGACCCATCCTGGGACCTATTGTAGCCGTCCAATGGGGTTGGCTGCCCGCCCTATTATGGATCATTTTTGGTACTTTTTTCATTGGTTGGGTACAAGATTATTCCAGTATCATCATGGGTGTGCGTGAGGAGGGACAAAGCTTTGGCGCCCTCAGCTACCGGCTCGTTTCCCCTCGCTCCAGAATGATCCTCATCATTTTTATCTATTTCTACCTATGGCTCATCATGGGGTCATTCGGTATTCAGGTCGGTTTCAACTTGCTCACCAATCCGGCTGTGCCTTTGGGGGTACTCATCGTCATCCTGGTGGGCATCCTGGCAGGTCAGATGACTTACAAATGGAAGCAAGATATCATCCTGACTAGCGTGGTCACCGTAGTGCTTTCATTTGTGGGGATATGGCTTGGAACTCTTACAGGCGTTAGGAATTTCTTTGCCACGATCTACGGGATAGCCGGCGGTGCCACCAGCCCTTCTCTATTCCTGGCAGTCACACAGGCCAGGTTAATTGGCTCCCTCTTGGTGGTCATCATCTGCTACTTCGGAGCCGTGTTGCCCATCTGGCGTTGGGCCCAGCCGATCAACTACGTATCCTTCTGGATCGTGTTGTTGGGCATCCTGGGCAGTGTCATCGGCCTACTCATCTGGCGACCTGGCATGGGCGACTTCCCAGCCTTTACGACCTTCAATGTAACTGGGCTTGGCCCGCTTTGGCCGATCCTGTTCGTCACCATTGCCTGCGGAGCGATATCAGGCTGGCACAGTCTAGTCTCTTCGTCAGGAACCGCCAGACAGCTTGAAAAGGAAACCGATGCACTATACGTGGGCGGTGGTGCCATGTTCCTGGAGATGTTCTTCGCCATCATGGCCTTCCTTACAGCCACGACAGCATTTGGCGGGTTGAAGGGTTACCAGGATGCCGGGGGCGGTGCAAAAGCTGCTGCCATTTTCTCCAAGGGCCTGGCGGCGTTTATGAACCAGTGGGGCCTGGACAAGGCATTGGGGCAAGGTTTTGGTGAGGCCTACGGCTCGGTCTTCCTCACCCTGATGGCCCTGACGATCATGTACCTGGTGGTACGCTTCATGCGCGTCGCCAGCGCAGAGGCCTTGGGAGATCGCATCCCTGTGATGAAGAACGTTCACGTCGGGACGATCGTTGCCCTTGTCTTGACCCTGGTGCTGATCTGGCTGGTGCCCTTCCTGCAGATTTGGGTAGTGTTTGGTGCTGCCAACCAGCTCATGGCTTCGCTCGCCCTCCTGCTGGTCACCCTTTGGTTGATCTCGAAGGGCAAGAATTACCAGTGGACGATTTGGCCCTTCGGGTTCATGTTCATCACCACGATCGGGGCGCTGCTCTACAAAGCCTACGAATCCTTCTTTATGAACCTGCCCCAGGCAGCTGTCATTGCCGAAAAATCAAAGCTGACTGTGGGCCAGGTTGCTGCGGCAAATATCCTCATCGGTGCAATCGCCCTGATCCTCGTCGTAGCAGCCTTGATCTTGGCCTGGGATGCTCTCAAGGCATTCCAGCGTTACCGCGCCGCGGCTCCTGCCAAGGCATAAGAGAGTATTGCTACCCGCACAACCCCTAATTCACCCTCTTATCCCCGCCCCCTGGTTGGGGCGGGGATGGAGTATATTTTATCAAGACCTGAGCATCGCCAAGCGCTCGCATCGCACCGTGAGGGGGAAAGACTATGGATAAAATGAAATCGAGCGCAGAGTTCAAATACCATCTATCGCGCTGGAAACTCCGTGCAGGACAGCTGGCTATCGCCATCGGCCAGATGCTCTACGGTGCTTCTGTGTATGAGATAGTACGCGACCTGCATAAGGAACGTGCCAACCTTGAGCGCCTTTTCATTCTGGTAGTCTTCGGTGACATTTTAGGCTTGCCGGTGTTACCCCCCTATTACACACTGCGTTTATTGCCCTATGTCATGCCGAACATTACTGGCTGGAAACGGGGTATATTGCGCGAACGGGACCTGACCGATTTATGCGATCAAGAGATTACATAAAAGGAGTATTCTAATGAGAGATAAAGAAAAGGAGTCCAGTTTCCTGGATGGATTTAAAAGCATTTTATACGGGTTGGCGGGACACGACATGGCGCGTTACGCATTAAAAACACGCGGCAGCATGGAACACCTGTTCATCCTGATTACGATGGGGGACCTGTTGGGTATCCCGATCTTACCCCCCTATTACAGCCTGCGTTTACTACCCTATGTCGTGCCGCAGATCAGCTCCTGGAAGCGGCGCATGTTACGCGAGAAAGACCTGACGGATGCACTCGCTTAGTCTCTTAGTCCGATAGTCTTACCATCCTGCAGCTTTGTCATCTAAGGACGATAAGATTATCCGACTAACCGATTACTCGACAAATCACTGGAGAATCTCATGTCTCTTCGAGAAGTATTCGAAAAAAACCCTGATCGTCGTTACATCATGTTTGGCGGCAAGGGTGGGTTGGGTAAAACCACTTTCAGTGCCGCCACGGCATACTGGCTGTCGAAAAAGGGTTTCAAGGTGTTAGTCTTCTCTGTTGACCCCCAGGCTAGCTTATCGGATATCTTCAAACGCGATATCTTTGGGAAAGACCCGGTTGAGATACTGCCGAACTTGTACGCCCAGGAGATCGATGCTGACCGGAGGATCAAGGAATATCAAGGAGAGATCCGCCGCAAGATCCTGGATATGTACGGGATGGAGAAAGTCCCAGATGAAATTGAGAACTATATTCAGGCGGTAGCTGCCGAGCCTGCCATGGAAGAGAGCGCCATCTTTGACGCAGTTGTCGATATCGTCGTCGGTGGCCAATATGATTACTATATCTACGACCTGGTGCCCCTGGGCCATGCCCTGTATTACCTAAGCATGGCTTCCGTTTACGACGAATGGATTAACAAGATCACCTCCCTACGGCAAGAGATGTCGGAATATAGCCAGGTAGCGGCAATTATGCAACGCCATAAAGAGACCGAAGAGGATAAAATCCTAAAAGAGCTCCAGGATATCAAGTATCGCATCAATACTTCTTCGAGTATCCTCACCGATAAACAAAAAACAGCATTCTTTTTCGTTGTGATCCCAGAAGAAATGATCATCCTGGATACACAAAAGGCAGCCGGCTTGTTTGCTAAATTCGATGTCCCTCTTGCTGGTTATATTGTTAACCGTGTCATCCCTCCAGAACTCGCTGATCAGCAGATCCCGGTCTACTTGCGCCACCGGTTAGAGATGCAAAAGGGATATCTGCAAAAAATTGACGCTCTTTTTGGAAACGCCGTTTTTGCCCGCATCCCTGAGTTTGAGCGCGATATCACTGGCTTATCAATGATCGAGAGGATGGCAGAAGCCATGTTCGGGGGTGGAGCATGATCGAGAAAAGCATGCAACAATATATGGCAGAGAATTCTCGCCTCAAATATATATTCTTTGGAGGCAAGGGTGGGGTGGGCAAGACGGTACTGGCAGGCACCGCGGCGCTATGGGCAGCCGCTAAGGGTAAAAAGACCCTGTTGGCTTCCACCAACCCGGTTCACTCGCTTTCCTCCCTGCTCGATCAGAATGTTTTTGGCAAACCGACCCAGGTATCCGGGGTACCCAATCTCCTCGCTTACGAGATAGACACTCGCGAGACTATTGAGAGGTCTAAAAAGGAGATACGCGAGAAAATCCAGTGGTTCCTTAAATATGCCGATATCAAGACCAAGGCAGATGAGTTCGTCGAATCGGCTACCATGAACCCGGCTTTCGAAGAATCAGCCATGTTCGAGAACATGATCGATCTTATGTTCGACGACAGGTACGAGGCATATGTATTCGATACAGCTCCTACCGCCAACGCCCGGCGGCTGTTGGGTATGTCCAGCGTTTACTCGATGTGGGTCAACAAGATGGTTCAGAGCCGGGAAGAGGCCATGACATTGAAAGAGTTACTTTCTTATAGTAAAAAGAAGAAAGAAAAAGACCCTCTCATGGAATCTCTACTCAACCTGCGGGAACGGATGGCCCGTGCCAAACGATTGCTCACCGATCCCAGCCTGACATCTTTCTTTTTCGTAACCCTTCCAGAAGCGCTGCCGATCGCAGTAATCACCCGCTTTATTAACTGGTTCCATGAGTTCGGCATCCCGGTGGGCGGAGTCATTGTCAATATGCAAATTGATAAAAACAGTGTCAAGGTCGATTCGCCGGAATTTATCAAGAACCGTGTCGCCATGCAAGACGAATACATGTTGGAAATTGAGCACAAGTTTGACGGTATGGTGCGGGCGGTATTGCCCCTCATGGAGACCGAGGTGCGCGGCGTCCCCATGCTCAAACGCATGGCGAATCTGTTGTTTACATAGACAAAGATCGGAAAAGTAGGGGGGTTACGGCACAAGCGCTGTTAAACCCTATTTGTCTGTATGCAGGACAGAGGAATGGGGATCGACGAGCACATTGCAAAGCGATGTAAAGTACTCCTGCGCTGCCAGAGGTAACAGCGAAGACAGATTCGCTTGTAACACTAGATGGGGTTCCTTACGATGTAAGGAGATTCGCATCGTCGCTTTCCCGTAGCGCTCCAAGAATAACTTCAGGCGCTCCACAGCCTTTACATCCGGTTTCCCGCGACGAGCGATTTCAAATCCATAAGGGGTGGGTAAAAGTTCAAAAGGTTTTATCTGTTCGCTAGCAACTAAATTCCGATACCTCCGATCCTCGGTGTGGGCAGTTTCGATCTCTTGGGTTGGAAGGACTCGTAAACTTGCCCGAATGACTATCTCATCCCGCCTGCCCTGCAAATGGCTGAAAATCCACAAAGGTAGATTCTCACGCGGCTCCAACGAAAAGATCACCTCGATTTGTTGAAATGGCGCTTCCGCTTTATGGATCACCAGACGTGCTTGCGGTGTTAGCGTTCCGAGTCGCTGGACCTCCCCCAATTCCCCTAACGGTCGTAACCCGGCTTTCAACCATTGGTAGGTCACTTCGCCTCGCTGCCGGTTATATAAGAAGGCTCCGAAATACCAAATGCCAATAATAAAGCTCAAGATAATAACGATCCATTGGGCCAGGTTCATGGGAACCTCCTCTCTAAGTCTTCTCTCAGTTTAGCCTAGGGATGGCATAATGTAAAGTAAAATCCCGCTTGAACA
>CAZPWU010000178.1:0-5436 GCA_964590325.1 uncultured Anaerolineaceae bacterium
CGGGAGAGTGTATCGCGCAGAAAGTGCAGCTCAAAAAAAGGCCTTCCCGGGCTGTTGGGCGAGGGCGGGATGATGCGCTTCGGCTGGGTGGGCGCAAAGACCATAATGTACCAGGCGATGGTGACCAGCACCAGTGCCACCAGGACGACCCAGCGGTTCTCCCATAGGAAGTTAAGCACACGCACCGAACGCAGCCGCGCCGAACTGGACTGCAGGCGGGCGGTCGGCCCTGCCAGCGCGGCCTGGAACCGCCGGGGGGCGGGCTGCATCTCCGGGGGCGGGGATATAGGGGTGGAGGAAATAGCCTGGCTATCCCCGGACCCAAGGCCAGGAGAGGGGTTGGGAACTGACTCAGCCGGTACAGGCGCAGGGATTTCCTCAGGAACCTGGGCTGGTGGGACAGTCTGAGCGGGTAGGGTTTCGACCATCGCCGGACCCTCGTTTTCAGCCGGGAAAACCTGATATACCTCGCTCGTATCGGGCAGCGCCTCCACCGTGACCGAGGTGCGCGTGCCTTCGGCGACTTCGAATGTAATAGTTACCTTCGAGACGGACTGACCATCGGGGTCGGGGGTCTCCGCCGAGAGGCCGCTGTCCCTGGAGCGGGAAGCCTGACCTTGCCGCCTGGACAGGTAGCGGTGCCAGACCCACAGCACAGCCGCGCTGATGAGCAGCAATCCCAACCACCAGCCTGCCATGAGCAGTAATGTCGATGGTGAGCTTGAAACTGGATTAGGCGATGGTGTTGGGTAAACCATATTTCTTGTTTATTAAGGGATAGGTGTGTAAGCTAAAGCTCGCGGCAGGACTTTGAGATACCATTACCTCAGCCCGGTCTCCAATCGTGAAATCACCAATCGTTGAATCTCGCTGGTGCCCTCGTAGATCTCGGTGATCTTGGCATCGCGGAAGTAGCGCTCCACCGGCAGCTCCTTGCTGTAGCCCATCCCGCCATGGATCTGCACCGCGGTGTGGGCGCAGAACATGGCGGTCTCCGAGGCGAACAGCTTCGCCATGGAGGCCTCCAGCGTAAAGCGCTCCCCCGTCGTCTTCGAGCGCTCCTTGAGCAGCGCCGCGTTGTAGGTGAGCAGGCGGGTCGCTTCGATGTGCGTCTTCATATCCGCCAGCTTGAAACCGACGCCCTCGAACTGACCGATCTTCTGTCCGAAGGCCTCCCGCTCTTTGGCATAAGCCACGCTGGCCGCGTAAGCCGCTTCGGCGATTCCCAGGGCCTGGGCGGCGATACCGATCCGCCCGGCATCCAGGATAGTCATGGCGATCTTGAAGCCCTCGCCCTCCTCACCCAGGCGGTTTTCGACCGGGCAGCGGTAATCCTCAAAGACGATCTCACTGGTCGCCGAGGCGCGGATGCCCAGCTTGGGCTCCTTTTTGCCCCTGATGAAGCCGGGTTTGTCGGTTTCAATAAGGAAGGCGCTAATCCCGTTGTGTTTCTTCTCGGGTGCGGTCATGGCGAAGACCAGCACGAAGTCCGCTACCGGCGCGCTGGTGACCCACGACTTGCGCCCGTTGAGCACGTAGGAATCGGCGTCGCGCACGGCGCGGCTGCGCATGGTGCCAGAATCCGAGCCCGACATGGGCTCGGTGAGCGAATAAGCGGCGATCTTCTGCCCCGAGGCGACCGGTCGCAGGTACTTCTCCTTGATCGCTGGCGTACCGAACTTAATCAGTCCATAGCTGAAGAGCGAGTTATTTACTGACATGATCGTGCCATGCGACGCGTCGACTTTGCAGATCTCCTCCAGCGCCAGCACGTATGCCAGCGTGTCCATCCCGGCGCCGCCGTACTCTTCGGGCACCTCGATCCCCATAAAGCCCATCGCTCCCATCTTCTTGACCGTCTCGAACGGGAATTCGCCGCTCTCGTCGTATTCGGCGGCAATAGGAGCGATCTCTTTTTGGGCAAACTCTTGCGCTGTCTGGCGGATCATCTCGTGTTCTTCTGTCAGTGCATAGAGAACGTTACTACTCATCTACGCCTCCGCGAAAATTTCTTCTTTGCTATTCGTGGACCGTCCCGTCGGGCAGCGTGGCGCCTCTCAGCGACGCCGCCCTGGACAACTGCTCGTCGTTAACTATCGCCATGCTCAGGTCTGCGCCGGTCAGGTCTGCCCCGTTCAGGTAAGCATCGTTCAGGTTGACGTGGCTCAGGTTGGCGCCGATCAGGATGGCCCGGCCCAGGTCGGCGCGATGTAGATTGGACCCGCGCAGGGCTGCCCCGCTCAGGTCCGCCCCGATCAGCTTGGTCTCGACCAGGGTGCCCTCGAACATCTTGGCCTCGCTCAATTGGGCCTCGCTCAGGTCGGCCCGGCTCAGGTCCGCGCCGCGCAGGTCAGCTTTGGTCAGGTTGGCCTTGAAAAGATTCGCCCCGGCTAAATTGGCCTGGTTCAGGTCCGCGCCGCTCAGATCGGCTCCCACCAGCCTGGCACCCTTCAGCTCTGCCTTGAACAGGTCGGCCCAGCTCAGCACCGCCCCGTTCAGGTTGGCCTCGCTCAGGTCCACGCCGCTCAAGAAGGCCTCGTGCAGGTTGGCGTGGCTCAGATTAGCGCCGATCAGCACTGCCTTGCTCAGGTCGGCACCGTGCAGGTTGGCACCCCGCAGGCCGGCCCCGCTCAGGTCAGCGCCGATCAGCCGGGCCTCGTCCATGTCGTCGTCGAACAGCTTGGTATCGCTCAAATCGGCCCCGCGCAGGTCGGCGCTTTTTAAGGTAGCCTTGACCAGGTCGGCTCCGCTCAGGTTAGCCCCTTTCAGGTTGGCGCGGCTCAGGTCGGAGCCGACCAGCCTGGCTTCGTTCAGGGCAGCCTTGACCAGGTCTGCCCCGCACAGGTTGGTCTGGTTTAGGTTTGCCCCGCTCAGGATCGCCCCGCCCAGGTCGGCCCCGCTCAGGTTGAGCTGCTGCATCAGCGTCCCGCCCAGGTCGATGTTCTTCAGGGGAGCGGCGACCAGCAGGAAATCGGCCAGGCCGGCGTCGCGCAGGAACTGGAAGATAACATTCTGCCGGGAGCGGTCCAACATCCTTAAAGTCGTCACTGTCTGCACTTTGGCGAAGTCGCGCGTCACCGAAGCAGCCTCGTCCTTCGATTCCTTGAGCTTGCTTTCGAACAGCAGCTTGGCGATCTTGTCGAGGTAGGATTGCAGGGTCGTCTCATGCAGTTGGTCCACCGACATTGCCTGCGCGGCGTTGAGCTGCATCTCCAGGCGCTTCAGCTCGACCCCGGTCGCCTTTTGCGACTGCCGGATGATCCAGAAAAACACGGCTGCCGCACCCGCCAGTGAAAGCGGAGTGACCAGCAGGCTCAGCCAGTCCCAGAGAGTCTTGCCGGGTTGGGCTGCGCTGATCTCGGTCTTCGTGATACTCTTATCCCCCGAGGTGAGGCGCGTCTCGACGGTAGTACCGGTCGTCGTGGATGCGCCGAAGCCCGTCCAGCCCTGCCTGTAGCCAGCCCAGATCAGCAGGGCCAGCACCAGTACGGCTGCAACCGCTGCCAGGGCGATCAGCACGGGTTTCTTGATCTTCTGCCAACGCGAAGGTGTGGATTCCATCATTAAATGCTTCTCATTCACCTCTGGGGTTATTCTACACTTCCCCCGCGCTAAACGCAACATTAATTTTAGCTAATTGCCCATCAGTTTTGTTGGGAGAGGGTTTTCTTATATTTTTGGAAGGAGGGTAAGTGGATATTGGAGCCAGGAAGGGAGGAATTCAGGAATTAACGGTGATTGCTATTTCCTCCGCCCTGGTCAGCTCCTCCCTCGTATTCACATTCAAAAACGCTAATCCCCTCGGGTCGTGCCTGGCGGTCTCCTCGGGCCTGAGCTCGCGCACCCTGACCTTGCCAAACCACGCGTCCGCGCGCCACTTGCCGGCCTCCAGCGCCGCTTTGCACGGAAGCAGGCAGGTCTCCCGCCGGTAGACGGCGTGGAAGGGCTCCAGCCCGGCGGGGGTGCACGGGATGGCGATGTCAGCCTCACTCGCCAGCAGGATATCCCGCTCGGCTGCCAGCAGGTCGACGTTGGCGAAGGGCATGTCGCAGGCCACGACCGCCACCAGCGGCTGGCTGGCCGCGCTCAGAGCGGTGTACAGCCCTCCCAGCGCGCCGCGCCCGCGGACCGGGTCCGCCACGATCCGCACGTCCAGGGTGGCATAATCCGTGGGACTGTTCGTCGTCACCAGCACCTCGTCAGCTAGTCCATCCAGACGCTGCAGTACACGGAGGATCAGCGGCTGCCCCAGGAAGGAGACCAGCGCCTTGTCCTGCCCCATGCGCTGCGATTCGCCTCCGGCTTGGATCGCGAGAGTGAGCATCTTCGTAATTTTACCGCTGGGCTTAAAAGTTCCCCGACCCGGCTCCGAATATCTCGCCGCGCAGCTTATACCCCACCACCTCCAGACGCGGGGTGAACATCGGTCGCAGGCCAGTCGCCTTCAGCGCGCCCAGGATCTTACCGTCCGGGCCGACGCCGGTCTGCTCATATTTGAAGATGTCCGACATGGTGATCACGTCCATCTCCATCCCGGCGACTTCGGTGATGTGGGTGATCTTGCGCGAGCCGTCCGTCAGGCGCGACAGGTGCACCACCAGGTTGATCGCCGAGGCGATCTGGCGGCGGATGGGCAGGAGCGGTATATCCAGCCCCGACATCATCGCCATCGTCTCCAGGCGCGCCAGCGCGTCGCGCGGCGAGTTGGCGTGCACCGTGGTGAGCGACCCGTAGTGTCCGGTGTTCATCGCCTGCAGCATGTCCAGTGTCTCACCACTGCGCACCTCACCCACGATGATGCGGTCCGGGCGCATGCGCAGGGCGTTGCGCACCAGGTCGCGCGTGGTCACTTCACCCCTGCCATCCACGCTCGGGGGCTGGCTTTCCAATCGGATGACATGGCGCTGCTTGAGCTGCAGCTCGACGGCATCCTCAATGGTGACGATGCGCTGGTTGCCCGGGATATAGCCGGATAGGATGTTCAGGAAGGTCGTCTTCCCGGAGCTGGTCGGCCCGGAGATGAGGATGTTCAGCCTGGCGACCACGCACGCCTGCAGGAATTCGGCCATGTGCTGGGTGATGGTGCCGGCCTCGATCAGTTCTCCAATTGACATGCGGTTCTGCAGGAACTTGCGCACTGTGATGTGCGGGCCGTCCACCGACGCAGGGGGGATGATGGCGTTGACGCGCGCGCCATCCGGCAGGCGCGCGTCAACCATCGGGTTGTCGCTGTCCACCCGCCGTCCCAGTGGCTGGACCATGCGGTCGATGATGCGCAGCACGTGGCGGTCGTCTTTAAAAGAGGCTTCAGTCTCGATCAGTTCGCCGTTGCGCTCGATGTAGACGTGTTTTGGCCCGTTGACCATCACCTCGCTAATGCTTGGGTCACTCAGGAAGGTTTGGATGGGCCCGTAGCCGGTCAGCTCGTCGAGCACC
>CAZPWU010000179.1:0-5424 GCA_964590325.1 uncultured Anaerolineaceae bacterium
GTAAACGTAGTAGTATAAATAATAATAGGAGTCTCAATCACAGGGAGCGTGGTGGTTGATGTGTAAGCATCATGACCTGTATGAAGGTTCGGGATTGCTATGAATACCGTTCGGGCTGGTATAACCGAAGCCCCCATACTACCTTTCGTATATAAACCAGGGGGAACAGGATTAGTATTAAACGCCGGTAGACTGCTTTGCCACCAAATGACCAATAAAGCGATGGATATTAACAAGGCCATAAAGATAATACCCGCATGGTTTTTGCTTCTTTGGGATGGTGCGAAAGCCTGCAGATCAGGGGGTAAGTTGATATCATTATCACTGTTGAAAACCGGACAATCGATACACGCTTCGGTAAGGCAATGGGCAGATTGCTGGTACAAACTGATCGCCTGAACAGGATTAGCATGCCGGCAACAGTTCCGCTCTGATGGAAAGGTCATGTGAGTTTCAGCGTCATCCTGCATGCCCAGGAATGGGCAAAATGTTATTTCCATGTCGGTGATGAATATTCTTATATAAGCATGATCGGATGGATGGCGTTATGCCCGGTGCCATCTTTTATTTGAGAGCGGCATGAAATACCTGATGTCGCAAAAATCATCTTTTTATGTGTATCTTTTACCGCAGATCGGATAGCTGGAAAGAGTGCCAGCTCACCGACTTTCATAGATAGGTCATAGTGTTCTACCTCGTAGCCAAAAGCGCCAGCCATACCACAGCAACCATCGTTTATTAAAATGACCGGGTACCCCATCGCCTCAAGCATGGCTACCGTCGCGGAGACTCCTATTGGATACCCATCACGAGATGGCGGTTGTGCTTTTTGGTAGCAGTGACCATGTAATACGACTGTTGGTTGTGGACCATTGATTATCTTTTGATTGACGAGATGGTTAATCCGTGGTTTCCTATCTGAACCGGGACGTATTAGATATTCATCAATCATGAACGAGCGTTGAGCAAGTCCAGCCATGCGGTTATCGGATGGTAAAAGGTTAATAAATTCATCACGTAATGTATAAATTTCGGATGGTTCGATGCCTACAATTGGCATCTCTCCAATGGGGTCGAGGCGGTAAATAGTTTCTACCAGACGAGCGGCGTGTTTTTTGGCTGCGGGGAGGAAGCCTTTAGAGATTAATGTCCGCCCTGCACCTAAGACCGGTATGATTCTAACACCATCGGTCGAAAATAGAGCTTTCAGGGCAGCTTGTTCAACTTCTGGATAAAAGAAATGGTTAAAAGTGTCTGATAAGAACAATACAGAAGCTGGTAATGTTTTGTTAATAAAGTCATTTCTTGAAGAGACTCCTACAAAATGTGGAAATGGACGATGGCGGGATATCCCGAGCATGCGTTCGCCGAGCTGCTGGAACGTTGGATTATCCATCAATGGATTGATGATAGATGCGAATGGGCGTCCCAAGGGAGCCAGCCAACCAATATAACCAAAGAGGAAATCACGCAACCGACGCCGTTGGCTCTTGTAATAGTGATAGGTAAACTCATATTTAAGTTTAGCCATATCAACGCCTGAAGGACATTCCGATTTACATCCTTTGCATGCCAGACACAGATCCAAAGCATCTCGTACACTCTTCTCAGCCAATTCTTTGGTCATGATCTTTCCTGCGATCATGGTGCGCAATAAATTGGCGCGACCGCGAGTACTGTGCATCTCATCCTGTGTCGCCTGAAAGGACGGGCACATCACCCCGTCTATTTTCCGACATACACCCGCACCATTACATTGTTCAATAGCTCCCAACCAACCCTCTACCCCTGATGGTCTTTCCGGTGTTGAGAAATCCAGGATTGTCCGCCATCCTTGTGCACGGTAAGCGGTTCCATATCTCAGGTTTTCATTCATCTTTGGGGAATTTAATATTTTTCCGGGGTTGAGTAAACCCTTCGGATCAGCAGCTTGCTTCAACTCACGAAAAGCTGTCGTTATTTCCCTCCCATACATTTTCTCAACCCATTCGCTGCGCGCCAATCCATCCCCATGTTCACCGCTCATCGCTCCCTTTAACCTTAACACGAGAGACGATGTTTCTTCAGCAATTGCCCTTAATTCAGCAACACCTTGAGCTGTTTTTAGATTTAAGATAGGTCGTAAATGCAGGCAGCCGGCTGAGGCATGAGCATAGAAATCGCCTCGCGTACCGTGTGCAGCCATGATTTTTTCCATTTCGCGCACAAATTCGGTTAAATGCTCCACGGGCACAGATAAGTCCTCTATGAAAGCAACGGGTTTTAAATCACCCGGGCGAGACATTAAAATCCCCAGACCCATCTTGCGCACGGCCCATACCTGTTGTTGTGCCTTGTTTGTCTCGGCAATTAGTACATCATCTCTTAAAGATTTCACCTGCTCCTTCAATCGAGCCATATCTTCACCGGTAAATTCCACTACCAACAATGCGGGAGGTTCATTGCCTTTTGCAACCAATGGGTCGAGAAAGGATAACTGATGTGCGTATGCTGGTACACCCCGTGCCAGATGGATCAGGTTCTGGGGGATAAGTTCCACTGCTGATGGACCCCGCTCGAGGAGATCAGGCACCGCTTCACATGCCGTAAAAACACTGTCAAAGCTCATGACACCTAATATTGTGTGACGTGGTTGTGGGACAAGTCGTACAACCACTTTCCTTATTACCGCCAATGTCCCTTCTGAACCAGCTAAAAGGGGTGCAAGGTTCATACAACCTGGTTGGATTGGTGGATAAGGGATCGGGGGATTCGTGATTTGACGAGCAAACCACCATGGAGGTTGCGATGGTGACCACGGCAGCAGGTAATTTACGTTATAACCCGACGCGCAGCGCCAGGTATGTGGCCAATTCAGACGAATGGCGTCAGCATATTGGTCCCGTATATTCAAAGCAGCCCTATAGAATGAAGATCCCCGATCGTTGATTATTAATGGGGATTTTGTTGAGTTCTTTCGGTCATTGTTTATCAGCAACTGATTACTGGTAACCGATGACTGATTATTATATCCAGCCAGTTGCCTTGCTCTCTCCTCAGTTACTAACTCAAAGACAGCCAACGAACCATCTGCAAGCACGACATCTGCTGAGAGAATATGGTCGGCGGACATACCATAAAGAATTGAGTGTGCACCCGAGGCATTGTTAGCGATGCTACCTCCCAGGGTAGCTCTTTCAGCTGAGGCAGGGTCGGGTCCGAATTGTAAACCGTACTTAGCAGTTTCGCGGTTAAGGGTATTTAGGATAACCCCCGGTTCCACAGTGGCAGAGTTATCTTCGGGGTTTATGGAATGGATTTTATCAAGGTATCGTGAGCAATCCAGGATTAAAGCAGAGCCGATCGCTTGCCCTGCCAGGCTTGAACCAGAGCCGCGTGCCAGGATAGGTACATCATACCTGGCAGCGATTTCTACTGTGGTAGCCAGATCGTCCAGAGTTCGTGGAAAGACTACGCCCAAAGGCTCAATCTGATATATCGAAGCATCAGTACTGTATAGAACCCGTGTTGTAGGGTCCAGGCGGACTTCACCAGAAAGGGATTTTTGCAAGTCTATGATAAATTCAAAGGGCAGATTGGGTTTAATATTCGTAGCAGCTACCTCCGATAAATTCTCTGAGAACCGAATCATCTGGCACTGGTGAGTCGTCATCAACAGGGGTTACCGATTGCAGTAAAGAAGAAATACGGGAGACCCTTTTATAAGCATCCTCCCTCAAGGGATCATCCCGATATAGGGCTGTCCACTCTGTAAACCGGGTTAATAAACGTGTTGAATAGAGAGGTAATTCGTAGGGCATCCCGCTATTTATTATGAAATCGGCTGAATTGATATATGGGATGATGTTGCGCATTTCGCTTGTACGAACGTAATGCCAGTGTTCCAGAGTTCTACGCGGGTCGTACGCCCGGTGGACGGCATCGCGCAGCATACGCCGGATCAAGCGCAGATCAGTCCAACGAACATATTGGTTATCCATCCCTTTCATTTGCAGTAAAGGTTCAAGATAGAGTTTAAATTTATATTCGTTTGGTATATCTCTCGTCATCGACGGGTAGAGGCCATGTAAGCTATCGAGTAATAATATATCCCTGGGTCCAAGTTTCATACGTGTCTCATTATGGATGCGGTGACCAGTCTTGAAGTCGTAATCAGGGATAAGAACATCCTCACCAGAGATCAGCCGTACCAGGTGTTCGTTAATTAATGACAAATCGAGAGCTTGAGGGGTTTCAAAGTCATAATCCCCAAATTCGTCTTTAGGGTGTAGCTCAAGGTCATAAAAGTAATTATCTACATTCAAAGTGACAAGCTTAAGCTCCATATGGCGGAGTCGCTGAGCAAGCTTAATGGTAGTGGTAGTTTTGCCTGATGATGATGGTCCACTGACGATAACCATTTTAAGGTCATCCCGCCGTTCAGTGATCATTTCAACGGCATTTTCGACATCAACGTTATAGGCGATCTCCGATTCGCGTACTATATCAGCAAATTCTCCACGAGCAATACGCTCATTAAGGGCTGCAACTGTATGCAGATTGTGAGCTACAGCCCAATCTAAGACATGCCAGATTTTAGGCCAAGGGACATTTTCAGATGGGCGCGACGCCAGAGCAGCGCGCTCTTTACGAGCACGGCTGCGTTCATCCCTGTATAGGATGTAAGCTTTTGCCACTTTGGCATGCCCATTTTCGATTAATACTTTTTCGACGATGTCCTGGATTTCTTCAATCGTTGGGATGTGATCAAGTGGCGTTTTTTCCTCTAAAATTTGTACGACTTGCTGACTTAAATTCTCAGCTGTCGAACGGTCACGTCCCCCGACCGCTACTGCAGCCCGGTAAATGGCATTAGTTATCCGTTCGGGAGTAAAAGGAACGATAGCGCTACTTCGTTTTACGACACTAGTAATTTTGCTCATCTAACACTTTCTAAAATTCTACATTACCATTCATAATCTTTTCTAATTCACCTTTGGTTAATTCCCGCCACTCTCCTGGCTGCAATTTATCGATTGTAAGCTTTCCAATGGCAAAACGTATTAACCTCAGTGTTGGGAATCCCACCGCTGCGGTCATCCGCCGTATTTCATGTTTTTTCCCTTCATAGAGAACAATTTTAACCCATGAGGTAGGGTGGTAATTACGTACAGGAACCGGTCGCGGTGGCAATTCCGGTTCCTTGATGCTTTTTATTAGTGTGGGTTTTGTCTTTCTCCCTGATAGCTCCACGCCATTACGTAGTCGATCGATTGCTTCAACGGAGATGATACCCTCAACTTGAACGAAATAGGTCCGAGGATACTCGTTGTGAGGGTCGATTAAATGTTGGATGAATGGTCCGTCGTCGGTTAAAAGCAACAATCCCTCGCTTTTATAGTCTAATCGACCTGCTGCATAGACGCCGGAAACAGGGATGTAATC